>JAOUGY010000063.1 GCA_029865445.1 Acidimicrobiia bacterium
GCGTGATCCGGAACAAGAAGGGCAGTGTCACCGCAAGGAGCACGGCGGGGGCAAGAAATGGCACACGAAGACCGAAGTTCTCCGCCAGTACCGCGCCGGCGAGCGGCCCGATCACAAATCCGGAAACCGACGCCGAGATCAGGCGTCCCAGTTCCTTGCCCGGTTCGTGAGGCGACCAGTCGAGCATGATCCTCCGAGCAGCCGGAACGGCCGCCCCTTCGGCCAGTCCGAACAAGGCTCGCGCCGCGACCAGAGACCACAGACTGGTCCCGAACGCCGCCCACACCAGCCCGGCTCCGGCGCCCAACGACCCGAGCACCAGCATTCGCTTTGCATGACCACGATCGGCCAGACGCGACAGCGTCAGGTAGGACACGAACGACGCACCGAAGGCAATGCCACCGATCAGTCCGAGTCCCCACGACTCGAAGCCGTAGGCGTCCTGGAGATCGGCGAGCAGCGCCACCACGGTTCCCAGACCCACGGTCTGCACCGCTGCCGCCACCAGCAGAATGGTTCGGTCGAACCGAGTGGGATGCGTCACCGGCGAGTCCGGGCGAGAACGAGGGCATCGACCACGACACATCCGTCACTGTGCACGACGACCGGGTTCACGTCGACCGAGTCGATGACATCAGCCACCGATCGCGCCAGTTCTCCGAGCGCCACCACGGCGTCCACGAGTGCCCCCACGTCCCGGGCGGGCGATCCACGGACACCATCGAGGAGCGGTCTGATGCGCAGTCGATCGATCAACTCGCCGGCCCGATGGGCGGTGATCGGCGGCAAAGCCACCACCCGATCGTCGAAGAACTCGACGAGCACTCCCCCGGCCGCAATCACGACCATCGGTCCGTGGGTCGGATCTCGCACGATCCCCAGAGCCACTTCGACACCGGACGGCGCCATCTTCTGGACCAGTACGTCAGGGCCAAGCCGGCTGAGGCGGCGGTAGGCGGCGCGTACGTCGCCTTCGCCGCGCAACCCCAGTTCCACCCCGCCGGCTTCCGATTTGTGGGCGAGGCCGGAGCGAGTCTTGAGGGCGACGGCAACCCCGAACGCGGCAGCGGCAGCGACCGCTTCGTCCTCTGACCCGGCACGCCGGGTGTCGATGACCGGAAGGCCGAAATCGGCCATCAGTTCGAGCGCCGCCTCGTCACCGAGGGCCGCACCGGTCGTGAGCGCTCCCAGCCATCGGCTGCGGACGGGCTGCGCATCGGGAATCCTCTGCCCGCGCGGACGCTTCCGATGGTGGAGCAGATGCTTGATGGCGACGAGACCGGACTCGGTCCCGCGCAGCACCGGGATCCCGGCGTCGATGAGGCGACGCTCCTGGGTGGCGTCGACTGCCGGGGCGAGGTTTGCGAGCACCACCACGGGTTTGGGAGTGGATGCGGCGATGTCGAGGATCACAGGCGTCCAGGCCTCGTCCTCGTTCTCCTCGGCGGTCAAATCGACGCTGAGCGCCAGCACCGCCACGTCTGAGTCGTCGGCGAGGGCCAGGGCGGCCTCCCGAAACACCTCGGAGGCTTCCCGGCCGGTTCCCCAGGCGTCGACGGGATTCTGAGGTTCGAGCCCGGGGTCGAGAACTGCCTCGAGTCGCGACGCCGTCGCCTCTCCGATGTCTGAGAGCGGCACGCCGACACGCTCGGCGGTGTCGATGAGGAGCGACCGTTCTCCACCGGAATCGTGGACCGAACCCAGCCGGCCTCCACCGGCTCGGCGGCCGCCCGAGAACACGGCCAGTGTGTCCGCCATCTCTTCCATGGTGTCGACCAGGTGTACGCCATGATCGGCAGCGAAAGCCTCGAAGGCGGCGTATTCGCCGGCGATGGCGGCACTGTGGGTCGCCACCGCCGCCTTGGACCTCTCGTTCCGACCCACTTTGAGCGCCACCACCGGTAGCCCGCGCTCGGCCGCCTGGGTGAGGGCGGCCGACATGGCCTCGGGCCTGCGGACCGTTTCGAGAAACATCCCCACTACGGAGGTGGAGTCGAGATTCACCGCGTATGCGAGGTAGTCGTCGAGACCGGTTGCCAGTTCGTTTCCGGTGGAAACCACGAGATTGAAATCCAGGCTTCGATGGTTGTGGAGCATGGCAGAGAAGATCGAGCCAGAGTGGGTGAGGAACGCCACACCACCGGACCTCAGACCCCACGGTTGATGGAACCCGCAGACCCGTAGTGAGCGCTCGACATTCACGAACCCCATGCCGTTGCCTCCACACACGGGCAACCCCGCCGCCGCAACCGTCGTAGCGATCGCCTCGACCAGCGGCCGGCCCTCCGGAGTCTCACCGTGGCAGCTGGCGAATATGGCCAGGCTGCGGGCACCCGCCTCCACGGCTACGCCCACCTGCTGCATCAGCAGTTCGTTCGACACGGCAAGCACAGCCAGATCCACCGGCTTGGCGAGTGTGGGTACGCACTCGAGTCCTTCGACCTCGTCGTAGCGAGGATTGACGAGCGTGAGGGCCCCACCGAACCCACCTTCCCGGAGGTGACGCACTACATGGTGGCCTACCGTCCCGGGGCGCGCACTGGCCCCGACGACTGCCACATGGGTGGCTTCCAGCATGGGAGATAGATCAGCCATCTCTGAGCGCCGGGGTTGACTGAACGGCGGTTCAGGCTAGCCCATGGAATCCCGCCGCTGATCGACCAGACATCGGGCTTCGCTAACGTGTCGGACGTGGCACGCCCGCGCATCACCGAGGAGCGCAGACGCCAGATCCTGGAGGCGGCCGGCAAGGTCATCGCCGAGCGCGGGATCTGCGATGCGCGCATCGCCGACATCGCGGCGGAGATCGGTTCGAGCCCGGCGCTCATCCTCTATTACTTCCCCACCAAGGACTCGCTTCTGGCTGAGGCCCTGTCGTACCAGGACCAGCGTTTCTTCGATCACATCGCCGGCCGGCTCGACGGAGCCGAAACCGCCACAGAACGCCTCGAGGTGGTGATCGAGGCGAGCATCCCTCCTGGCGGGATCGCCAGTTCGGACAGCGAGTGGCAACTGTGGCTCGAGATGTGGGCGCGATCACGCCACGACCCTTCGCTGGCCCGCGAGCGAGAGCGCCTCGACGCAGACTTCCGCGGGTTGATCGCCGACGTCGTGCGGGCCGGGGTATCGGAGGGTGTCTTCTTGCACGGTGACCCGGAGGCGTTTTCCGTGATGCTGAGCTCGCTCATCGACGGGCTCGCCCTCCAGGTGCTGCTGGGCGACTCGTACGTCACACCCGACGTGATGCGCTCGATTTGTCGCGACGTCGCCAATCGGGCCCTTCGCTCCGGTGTGGGTTCCCTCGAACGGAGATGACCCCGGGGGGCACGGCGGCCGGTGAACAAGCTCCCCAGTTATGACGACATCTGGAGAGAGACGCCGTTAACGTCGCTTCCCTGAACGGCGGTTCAGACAACCCGGCTGTCCAGGAGGGCGTCATGGCATTCCACCCGAGAGAGAACTGGGACCCGAGAACCCGCAGGAGGTTGTACTCCCGCCGAGAGTTCCTGTGGCGGGCCGGAGCGGTGGGCGCCAGTCTGCCGGTGATGTCTGCCCTCCTCGCGGCATGTGGAGACGGAGGTGAAGACGCGGTCGCCGAAGTGGTCATCGGTACCCCCTCCAACCCCGCAACCCAGCCGCTCTCCGACTCCAACCCGATGATCGAGTCCGGCATGGCTGCCGAAGCCGGGCCGCTCAAGATCTACAACTGGGCCGACTATCTCAACCCGGACACGATCGAGGAGGCGAAGGCCGCTCTCGGGGTGGACATCGAGCTCACCACCTACTTCAACGAGGAAGAAGCCCTTCAGAAGCTGATCTCGGGCGAAGTGAACTTCGACGTCTGGTTCCCCGTTGCATCGACGGTCGGTAAATCGGTGGCGGGACAGCTCATCCAGCCCATCAACCACGATTACATCCCCAACCTGGCCAACGTGTGGCCCCAGCTGGCGGACCCCTTCTATGACAAAGGGTCTCAGTACTCCGTCCCCTACACGGTGTACCAGACCGGAATCGCCTGGCGCGAGGACATGGTCGACTCAGCCGACGTGGACATCGACAACCCCTACGACGTGTTCTGGAACCCCAAATACAAGGGCATCACCGGGCTGTACGACGATTTCAGAGAGACGTTGCACATGGTGATGCACCGCCAGGGCGTAGGGAACACCCCCGACGCCACGCAGGCACAGGTGGACGCCGCCGCCGACGCACTTCTCGAACTGGTGGACCTCATGGACATCCGCTATTCGATCGACGGCGCCTATGCAGGGATCCCGGAAGGCAAGTACGGCTTGCACATGTCATGGTCGGGCGACATCGTCGCGGCCCCGTACTACTTCCCGGAGGACGGTGACCCGTCGGTGACTCGATACCTGTGGCCGGCCCACGGCAAAGGCACCGTGAGAGCCAACATCGCCAACGACACGATCGCCGTGCTGAAGGGTGCCGAAAGCCCGGTTCTCGCCCACCAGTTCCTCAACTTCATGCTCGACGAGACCAACGCCGTGAACAACTTCGGTTGGGTCGGTTATCAGCCACCCCAGAACGGTCTCGACGTCGACAGCCTGGTCGCCGACGAGTGGGTACCCGAGTATCTGTCGTCTGCCATCGTGCTCCCCGAGGACTTCGACAACGACCGCGGCGAGGTGCCGATCCAGCTCAACGCCGAACAGGAGAAGATGTTGTTGGACGCCTGGGCCCGGGTCCAGGCCGGCGGCTGACCGAAGGTCGATGCCGACCAACGTACAAGCGGCCGAGACGCAGGCCGTAGGTCAGAGAGCCTGGGTGTGGCCGGCGTTCGCCGCACCTGGGCTCATCTGGTTGGCCCTCCTCTTCCTGGTTCCGTTCTATGCGGTCATCGCGGTCGCCATGGGAGACCTCGATCCCATCTTCCTCAAACCTGTGCCCGAATGGAATCCACTGCAGTGGGATCCATCCAGCTTCGGGCGAGTGCTGGCCGGGATCTTCGGAGGTCAGCTGGGACGCATCGCCGCACGCACCATCGTGTACGTCGCAGTGGCCTCACTGTTGTGCGTGATCATCGGATACCCGGTCGCCTATTTCGTCGCTCGTCGGGTTCAGAAACACAAGGGGTTGTGGCTCACCGGCCTTCTCGCTCCGTTCTGGATCAACTACCTCATGCGGATGCTGGCCTGGGTCAATCTGTTGGGACCCGACGGATGGGTCAATCGATTCGTGGAAGCGATCGGGTTCGCTCCCCAAGACTGGCTGGGGGGTCGCCACGAAGTGGTCATCCTCGGGCTGGTGTACGGCTATCTGCCTTTCTTCATCCTCCCCCTCTATGCGTCGCTCGATCGAATGGACAAACAGGTCCTCGAGGCGGCGCGGGACCTCGGAGCGAGCCCTGTCCAGTCCTTCCTCAGGGTGACCCTGCCCATGTCGAAGCAGGGGATCCTTGCAGGTGTGGTGTTGATCATGCTCCCCATGTTCGGTGACTACTACACACCGAACCTCCTCTCAGGATCCCCCAGGACGCGCATGATCGGGAACCAGATCGACCAGTTCATCAACCAGACCAGCAGCCAGGGCGGCGATGGCGCCGCCCTCACCATCGTGTTGATGGTCGCCATCGCGGTTCTGATGCTCTACTACCTCCTCAACATCCAGAAGGTCACGAAAGAGGCCCGCGAGTGAAGGCCTGGTTCGCCAACCCCTGGGGGAAACCCCGCTGGCTGCGGGTGATCACGATCGCCTACCTCGTCTGGTCGCTCCTCCCGGTGCTCATCGCCGTCCAGTTCTCGTTCAACGCAGGGCGCTCCCGAAGTACGTGGCAGGGTTTTTCTCTCCGGTGGTACCTCGACGATCCGGCATCGGTGGCCCGAGACGACTCGCTCATCCTCGCTCTTCAACAGAGCCTGCGGCTGGCAGCACTCACCATGCTGGTGGCGACCCCGATCGGGGTGGCGCTGGCCATCGGACTCGCCCGCTGGCGAGGCCGCGGCGCAAGACCGGCCGGTTTTCTCATGCTCGTACCGCTGGTGACGCCCGAGATAGTGATGGGCGTCGCCCTCTTCCTGGTGTTCGCGAACCTCTACGACTTCGTACCGTTCGGGACCGGTACCCAACTCCTGGGCCACGTCACGTTCGCGATCTCGTTCGTCGTGATCATCGTGCGGGGCAGGCTGTTCGCGATCGGAAGGGATTACGAGGAAGCAGCCATGGACCTCGGCGCCTCACCATGGGAGTCGCTCCGCCGCGTGTTGTTACCGCTGCTGGCGCCTGCCATCTTCAGTTCTTTTGCGATCGTCTTCGCCATTTCGATCGACGACTTCGTGATCAGCCAGTTCCTCGCCGGCGGGGCGAGCTCTATCACGATTCCCGTACGGCTGTACTCGGGGGCGAGGGTGGCGCCACCGCCATCGCTCAACGCTCTCGCCAGCCTGCTCTTGCTCGCCACGCTCAGCGCTGTCACGATCGCCGCCCTGATCCTCAGGAAGTTCGGCCGCCAAGAAGGATCCGGCGATTCGGCCGCCGCTGCCCTGACGCGCATCGAGATCTGATCAGGTCGCTTCGACGACCCAACCCTGGTCGGTGGGAACGAGTACGACCCCGTAGCCCCTCTCCATCAGGGCCATCTGTGGATCCTCGTCGAGCCACGGGCTCGAGTACTCCTCTCCGTCGTCGCCGCGGGCGATGATCCGCCAGCTGAAGGTGCCCTTGGCATCGATGTCGGTTTCCACACGTCGGAACTCGGCAGCGCGCGTGTCCCCCCGTACCGGTGCCGCGGTCGCAGCGGTACGACCCCGACGCCGAGAGGCCGCAACCCCGCCCATGGTGACGATCACAGTCAAGAGGCCGCCGGCCAGCAAGAACGCAGGACCGAGCCAGAACCCCACGAGGCTGTAGATGACCGCCTCGGATGGATCGTCGGGGTTGAAGACGACATCGACGGTGTCTCCGATGCGGGCGTTGGCGCTGAAGACGTTGTGCTCGAATCGTCGGTCATCGCCCGGCCCCGGGTCGTAGGCGACCACGGGCGCATGCGTGTCCCCGTCGGTGCTGTCGACGAGGTCCACGACCAGGCCGGACGTCCGCTCCCACGAAGAGACGACCGTGAAGCTGCGCCAACCCCAGAGGACGGCCACCGACAAGAGCGCGGCCGCGATCAGGAAACCGGCACCGGCCACGAAGCAGCCGCACCCTTGCGCCCCACTCGAGGCGGCTCTCCGCTCGGTCACGCCAGCACGCGGAGCGCCTCCGGCGGGAAGCCGAGCGCGATTCGGCTGCCCCGCGAGGGCCCTGCCCCGTCACCGTGATTGGGTACCACGGCCTGCAGTTCTCCGATCCCGTCGACGTGCACGAGCACCTCGAGAAGCGGGCCCTTGTACACCACCCTGTCAACGACGCCGGGCAGGTCGTTCGCTCCAGTCCCACCCAACAGGACGCGTTCAGGACGGATACAGAGGCTCACCGCTCCTTGGGCGTCGGTCCGACCAGCTCCCGCCCTCAAGCGGAGACCGCCGAGGTTCACGATGCACGCCCCGTTGTCGTGGCCGACGACCTCCCCATTCATGAGATTGGACGATCCGAGGAAGTCGGCGATGTACTCGGTGGTTGGCTCTTCGTAGACCTCGGCAGGGGTTCCGAGCTGTTCGACCCGCCCATGGTTCATCACAGCCAGCCGGTCACTCATCGTGAGGGCCTCTTCCTGATCGTGGGTCACGTATATGAACGTGATTCCGATTTCCTCCTGGAGGGTCTTCAACTCGACCTGGAGGGCCTTCCGGAGTTTGGCGTCCAGGGCACCGAGGGGCTCGTCGAGCAGCAGCACCGATGGATTGAGGACCAGGGACCGGGCAAGGGCCACCCGTTGCTGCTGACCGCCCGACAGCTGGCTGGGCTTACGTTTGTCCAGCCCGCTCAGCTGTACCAACTCGAGCGCTTTCCCCACCCGGTCCGCCATCTCGCTCTTGGTGGCGTTCTGGTATTTGAGACCGAAAGCAACGTTCTCGCCGACCGTCATGTGCGGGAACAGAGCGTATGACTGGAAGACCGTCGAAACCGGACGTTTGTGAGGCGGCGTGTCGGCGGCGTCCACCCCGTCGATGAGGATCTGGCCTGCAGTGGGGCGTTCGAATCCGGCCACCAGACGAAGGGTGGTCGTCTTTCCGCACCCCGAAGGACCCAGGAGCGAGAAGAATTCCCCGGCGCCGATCTCCAGATCGATCGAGTCGACCGCCAGCACCTCGGCGAAGCGCTTCTCCAAGCCAACGAGTTGAACGGAACCTCCTGCCATCGGGCGATGCTATCCCGTTCGCCCGGTGATGGCCTTGGCAAAGACCTCCAACGTGTCGAGATATCGATCGATGTCTGCTTCGGTGTGCTGGACCGACATCAGCCATTGCTCGCCCTTGGCGAACGGCGGAAGAAAGACGCCGCGGTTGAACTGGATGAGCCAGGAGGCGAGCGAGTGTTTCTCGTTGAACGATTCGAGAAAGTCACGGTAGTTTCGAATCCTGCGCTCGCTGTAGGTGATGCATCCCTTGGCGCCCAGGTCGACGACGTAGGCAGGCAGCGAATACTCCTCGACGATCCGTCGCGCACCGTCACCCATTCGACGCTCGATCGCCTCGAGATGGTCATAGACGTCGTCCACCAGGACCTCGGTCAGCATCGCCCGGGTGGCAGCCATCCCCAGCGGGTTGCCATTGAAGGTGCCCACCTGCTCGTAAACGCCCTTGCTGATGAGGCCCATCACCTCCTCGGAGCCGCCGATGGCCGACACCGGAAGTCCACCGCCGACCGCCTTGGCCAGGCACACGAGGTCGGGTGTGACGCCGAACCGCCGAGTGGCGCCACCTCTCCCCAGGGTCAGCCCGGTCTTCACCTCGTCGAAGGTGAGGAGGGCGCCGCTGTCGGTGGTGATCCGTCGCAGCCCTTCGAGGAACCCTGGTTCTGGGGTGAGGATGCCGCAGTTCATCAGGACGGGCTCGAGGATGATTCCGGCGATCTGACCCGGATGCTCGGCGAAGATCGCCTCAACGGCCTCGAGGTCGTTGAACGGGGCGATCAGGGTGAGGTCGACGATCGCCTGTGGGATCCCCGGTGAGTACGCCACGCTCTTTGGCCGCCGCGCCGATCCGAGACCTTCGACGACCCATGTCGACACCTGTACCGAATCGTGGTGACCGTGATACGCGCCTTCGAATTTGAGGATGAGGTCGCGGCCCGTGTAGGCGCGCATGAGGTGGACGGCGTCCATCGTGCACTCGGTTCCCGAATTCCCGAAGCGCCACAGCGGCATGCCGTACCGCCGGCGGAGCTCTTCGGCCACCACCATGGCGTCCTCCACAGGCTGGGCGAAGTGTGTGCCCTTCCGTACCCGGTCCGACACGGCTCTGACAATGGCAGGGTGGGCGTGACCGGCGAGCATGGCCCCGTATCCACCGTGGTAGTCGACGTATTCGTTCCCGTCGACGTCGAACACCTTCGACCCTTCACCCCGGTCGATCCAGATGGGATGCGGGTCTGTGATCTGCCAGCTCGACGAGACACCGCCGGCGAGCGCCCCGGCCGCACGGGTCATCTCCGCCGAGCGTCCCATGCGCTCGTGAAACAGAGCTCGCTCCCGATCGATGATGCGATCCGCGAGCGCCAGGTGGGTGCCGGCGACCATGATGTCACTCCTTTTTTCTGAACCGTCGTTCAGTTTATCGACCTAGACTCGATCCTGCCCCGGAAACAGGAGAGGACCGTGCCCGCCCCACTCGATCTGGACGCCATCGAAGCCGTCGCTGCCGAATTCGGGAACAGCCGCACCCTTCCCGCCGACGCCTACCGATCAGCGGACGTGTTCGCCTGGGAGCGGGAAACAATCTTCGAGTCCGGGTGGGTATGTGTCGGGCGCACGGACGATCTGGCACTGCCCGGTCAACTCCGGGCAATCGACCACGGCGGCGAGAGTGTGCTGCTCGCTCGTGATCAGGATGGGACACTGCGGGCCTTCTCGAATGTGTGCCGGCACCGCGGCCACATTCTCGTCGAGCCCGGCGACGCCATCGACGCGCGCCAGATCCGGTGTCCCTACCACTCGTGGGCGTACCGATTCGACGGCGAACTGCGTACCGCCCCGCTGCTCACGCAGACCGACGACTTCGAGGCGTCACAGTGGGGCCTGGTCTCGATCCGGGCGGGAACGTGGATGGGATGGGCGTTCCTGGACCCGTCGGGAGTCGCACCCGATCTGACCGCGACGTTTGGCAACGCGTCGGAGCTGCTCGCCCGCTACGAACCCGAACGCTTGAGGCTGGGCGCCCGCCACGCCTACGAGGTGAAGGCGAATTGGAAGCTCGTCACCGAGAATTACCACGAGTGCTACCACTGCACATCGATCCACCCCGAGTTGTGCGAGGTGACGCCTCACGATTCGGGCGCCGACCACCAGCCCACCGGTCTGTGGTGTGGTGGCACGATGTACCTGAAGGACCACGCGTCCACGATGTCGCTCTCCGGCGAGTCTCTCGGGGTGGCGTTCCGCCTCCTGGAGGATCGCCATCTGCGCGAAGTCGTGTATGTGGGGTTGTGGCCGAACCTGCTGGTGTCCGCCCATCCCGACTATGTGATGACCCACCGCATCGTCCCGCTGGCGCCCGACCGCACGTTCATCGAATGCGATTGGTTGTGGGCCCCCGATTCGTTCGAGGCGGACGGATTCAGCACCGACTATGCCACCGACTTCTGGGACATCACCAACAAGGAGGACTGGACCGCCTGCGAGCAGGTCCAGCGCGCCACGGTCAATCGGGGGTTTCGGCCCGGTCCCCTGTCTCCCATGGAGACAACGATGTACCAGTTCCTCGGTTTGGTCGCCAAGGCGTATCTCGATCGGCCGATGACACCGCCGACGGTCCCCCACAATCGCCTCTACAAGCTCACCGACGTCTGAACCCTCCTTGGGGGTCAGTGGGTGAGGGGGGCGAGGCCGCGCTTGCGGAGTTGGGCGGCGATGATCACCCTCTGCACTTCCGACGCCCCCTCCCAGATCCTGTCGACCCGCAACTCACGGTTGAAGCGCTCCGCCACGTTCTCACGCATGTAGCCCCGGCCGCCAAAGATCTGAACGGCGCGATCGGCGACCCGTCCCGCCATCTCGGATGCATAGAGCTTCGCCATGGAACAGTGGGCGTGCACGGTCTTCAAATCGGTCCCCTCATCGATCTCGCGGGCCGTTTCGTATGTCATGAGGCGCGCCGCCCACAACTCCGTGAGAGAGTCGGCCAGCATGAATTGAACGGCCTGACGATCTGCGAGCGTTTCGCCGAACACGATCCGGCTCTCAGCGAACTCCTGCGCCTCTTCTATCAGCCGCTCGGCAGCACCACAGCAACGAGCAGCGATCATCAACCGTTCGTATCGGAACCACTCATACGTGAACGACATGCCATCGCCCTCGCTCCCGACCAGGTGGGAAGCGGGCACTCGGACGTCCTCGAACGCCATCTCCCAATGATGATGTGAGTAGGTGTGCGTGTACGACGGCGTCCGGATGTGGCGGACACCGGGCGTATCCATGTCGACGATGAACAGCGCGTGGTCCCCGGCATGAGGACCGTCGGTCAGCTTTGCCTGGAAGAACACGTAGTCGGCGAGGTTCGCCGATGTGACGTGCCACTTGATCCCGTTCAGCACGTACTCGTCACCGTCCCGCCTGGCCGTGGCGACGATGGCATCGACATCGGACCCGGCGTGTTCTTCGGTGATGGCGTAACACTCATGCCGTTCCCCGGCGATGGTGGGTACGACATACTGCTCCAACTGGAACGGCGTGGCCACGGCCGAGAACCATGCAGCCGGCGTCGACACCACCCATCCGAGGGCGTTGGTGGCTCGCCCGGCCTGCTCCTGAATCAGCACCTGCTGAAGGGTGGAGTAGCCGTGGCCGCCCAGCTCGGTCGGCTGATTGATCGCCGTGAGGCCGAGTTCGCGCGCCCTTTGCTCGTGACGAGCACTCACCTCTTCGGGTAACTCGCCGTCGTGCATCTCGGCGTGCACTTCCCACGGAATGAGCTCTTCGTCGACAAAGAGCCGCGCCCGGGCCTGGATCTCCAGATCGTCCTCCGACAGCCGCACCGACATCCGATCCTCGTTTCCTGAACGAAGATTCAGTCTAGGAGCGATCCTCGTCCGGGCAGACCAGAATGACCGCATGGAGATCCCAGTGATAGGCCTCGCCGACCCGTCGGCCGCGGCGAGGATCGGCCGAGCATGCCAGACCACCGGCTTCTTCGTCGTGGCCGATCACGGCGTTCCCGAGCCGGTCGTCGAGGCGGCGTGGTCCACTGCGAGACAGTTCTTCGATCTCCCCCTCTCATCGAAACTCGCCGTTCGAGCCGAAGGTGTGCCGTATGGCTACGACCCAGTCGCCGCAGAGGCGCTCGGCAGGACGCGCCACGACGGCGAGGACGCTCCCGACGCCAAACAGTCATTCAACCTGGGCCCACCCAACCGCGGACCCGGCACCGGCTTCGGAAGCTTCGATCGGATCTGGCCCACGGAACCCTACGAGTTGAGGCCGGCCTGGCTCTCCTACTACTCGCACATGGAATCACTGGCCGACGCGTTGCTGTCCCTCTTCGCCGAGGCTCTCGGGCTCGATCGGGCGTATTTCGAGCCATTCACCCGCGAGCACCTGTCGGCGCTGCGCGCCCTCGACTATCCGGAAGGATCCGTCTCGATCCGGGCGGGCGCTCATGCCGATTACGGAACCCTCACAATTCTCAGGCCCGACCCCGCCGTCGGCGGTCTCGAGGTGTGGGTGGACGGACGCTGGCTCCGGATTCCCGCGGTAGGTGATGGGTTCGTGATCAACATCGGGGACCTGATGCATCGTTGGACCAACGGGCGGTGGAAATCCGCCCTCCACCGGGTCGTCGCCGATCCGGAAGGCAGGCGGCGGGCATCGATCGCCTTCTTCCACAACCCCGACTGGGACGCCACGATCGAACCGATCCTCACCGATCCCGGCGGGCGGCCCGCCTTCCCCGCGATCACGGCCGGACCTTGGCTGCAGGCGAAGTTCGAGGCCGCGCTCGCCCCTTGAGAATCCCTGGATTCCTGCCGCAGACACTCCAGGCGCAGGGAGGCGAGTGAGCCCACGGTCGGCAAGAAGACAACCACACACTCAGTGCGGCCGGCAGGTCGTGACGGTTCGTTCGGCGCCTCTCCCAAGGACATGGCGCACCGGGCGCGATCTGCTCCGGCTCACGATGTGGGTCACATTCGCAATCGGCGGCATCGTCACCGCGGCTGCCTGGCGATCCTCCGACGTTGCCGCGTCATCCGGAATCGTGGCCTTTGGCATGGCTGCCGTGTGCTGGTGGCGCTTGCGGATGCGAAGTGACCGGGCCATCGCCGACAAGATCGACGGGTCTCATGTGGCGCCTGGGGCGGGCCATGGGAGGCGACCTCAGCTATCACCGAACCGGGGAACGGACCGTATTCCGGCCGGCTCTCCCTCAGCGCCCGCCCACCTGGCGCCACCTATCGGTGACCCAGAGCCAAACCCAGTCCGCAGGTGCTCGCTCAGAGAACCAACGTCTCGGCGCGTACCGCCGCCTGCCGGCCACTGCGTATGGCGGCATCGATCGTGCCGCCCGCCTCTGTGTGTTCTCCCGCAAAGACCATCCGGCCATGAGGGCGTTCGAAGAACTCGAGAAGCGGACGCTGACCGGGACCGAGCGACGAGTAACAGCCGCTCGCCCACCGATCCTCCGACCAGTCGACGACGCGTGGCGTCCCAATCGTCTCAACCTCAGGCACAACACGATCGAGCGACCACGACCCTCGGACCGCGAGCACCGACTCTCTGGTGCCGGCAAACGCAGTCACCACTCGTCGCGCCATTCCACCATCGCCCAGGCCCGTCCACCACCAGATGGGTGGTACGAGCTGCTGGCGGGCCAGCAGCGGTGGTGCATCTGCCGTAGCCACCACCTGTTTGGCGGCCCACCCCATCTCGAGCGATCGAAGCTCTGGCGGCAGGGGTGGAGCGAGATCCAGCGTCACCAGGACGCCGAGCGGCACAGCGACCACCACAACGTCCGCGGAAATCGATTCGCCGGATTCGGTTGTGACGTCGCCACCGTGGATGGAACGAACCGGGGTCGACAGTCGCACGTCGGAAAGACGGCATGCGAGGGCGATCGAAAGCTCCTGGTTGCCCCCGGCGCATCGGAGGTAGCGCCCGGCTGCCACTCCGAATGCACCGGCGATCTCGGAGGCCGCCACGTCGGAGAGCGGGCGGCCGGCGGATCCTTCGAGCCGGGCACGCAGAAGCGCCCGGGCCGGGGAATCGAACGAAGCCAGTACATCCGCCGCCGAGACCTCATCGTCGTCGACCCGACCGAGCAAGCCGTCGACTCGCCCGACCAGACGGGCCATCTCCGCCCGGTCCGGGCGGGGACCGTCGACAGGAACACGG
>JAOUGY010000064.1 GCA_029865445.1 Acidimicrobiia bacterium
TTCGCCACTCGCGCGATCCCCTTGCGAACCATGACGATCGTGGGGCAGATGGCTCTGACCTTCTACGCATACCAGGCGATCGTGATCAACTGGACGCCCGAACGGCCCACCACCGACATCGGGACCGAATACCTGTTGGTGGCGGGCCTCACCGCTGCCTTCGCCGCGTTCGCCTGGTTGTGGCGGCTGCGTTTCCGGCGCGGACCTCTCGAAGCCCTCCTCCGAATCGGATCCGGGAGGTAGTTCAGCCGAGCGGGGCGAAGAGATCGACGGGATTGCCGTCGGGATCGAGCACCGTCGCGTAGCGCTGACCCCAGAAGGCATCGAAGGGATCCAGCTTGCTCCGGTGTCCGGCGGCCACGATCCGAGCATGGGTGGCATCGACGTCGGCCGGGCCGTCGCACAGGAAGGCGAGACCGATGCCCCGGCTCCCGGAGGGTGGCGTCCACTCCGAGAAGCTCTCGATGACATCGATGGTGTCAAACATCATCCGGATCCCGCCCGGGAGTTCTGCCTCGACGTGACCCTCACCGGACTCGGGAAGATCGATCCCCAGGAGGCGGTAGAAGGACAAGCTGGCGGCGAGATCCGATACGACTATTCCGAAGGCGTCGAAGACAGGCATGACCGGATCGTAGGCTCAGTCGACGGTCCGGCGGGCGGCCTGCTCCTGGGCTCTCGCCCGGTCGACCAGCCACGTCTCGACGACGTCTGCGGCGTCCTCGACCTGGAGATCGACCTCCGGCCGTTGCGACCGGGAGAAACGCTCCAGCACATAGTCGGCAGGGTCCTGACGGCCCGGAGGCCGACCCACGCCGATCTTGAGCCTGCCGAACTCCCGCGTTCCGAGCGACCGCTCCAGCGACTTGAGACCATTGTGACCACCGGTTCCGCCGCCCATCTGCAATCGCAGGCGCCCGAACGCAAGGTCTATGTCGTCGTGGAGCACGAGCAGGTCGGCGGCCCCCACCTTGTGGTAGTCCATCGCCGCCTTCACCGGACCACCCGACTCATTCATGAAGGAGAGCGGAGCGGCGAGCAGGACCTTGGAATTCCCGACCCGGATATCGGAGAGCTCGCACCGGACCCGGAGAGGCCCTCGCTTGAATCGCCCGTGATGGCGATGCGCCAACACGGCCAGGACCTCGACCCCGATGTTGTGGCGGGTGCCGTCGTACTCGGGCCCCGGATTGCGGAGCCCGACGACGAGCTTCAACCCGAGATCACTCCCCCGACGCGTCCTCGGAAGAATCGTCGGCGGCTTCGGCATCTCCGCCCTCCTCGGCTTCGCCCTCGGCACCCTCTTCGCCCTCGGCGGCTTCGCCCTCCTCGGCCACGGCCCGAGGAATGGCCACGGTGGCGACCATCGTGTCCGGGTCGTCGAGGAACTCCACACCCTCGATGGGGGGAATGTCTTCCACTCGGAGGGAATCACCGAGCTCGAGGTGCTCCACATCGATCTCGATGGCAGCCGGAATGGCAGTCGGAAGCGCGGACACCGCCAGCGATCCGAGCTGCTGGGTGAGCACTCCACCTTCCCGCGCCCCAGCGGCCTCGCCTACCAGGTGGACCGTCACATCGGCGGTCGTGGTCTCCGTGAGAGAGACCTTGAGGAAGTCGACGTGGCGAATGAGGTTCCGGAACGGGTGACGCTCGATCACCTTCGGCATGGTCACATGCGTCTCTCCGCCGAGATCGAGGGTGATGATCGCGTTGGAACCCGAGTGTTGGATGATCGCCATCAGGTCGTGATGGTCGACGGTCACGAGCTTCGGATCCATCCCGCGCCCATAGATGATGCCGGGAACGCCGCCATCGCGACGAATGCGGTTGGATTCCCGGCTACCGGGGGCGCGACCCGTCTCGGCGCGCAAGGTGATCTGGTCGGACATGAAAGAGAACTCCTGCGAGGGGAAGACGGCACATTATGCCTGTGATACCCCTCCGGAGGCAAGGTGGCGTATCCACGCCGCGGTTGCGGACGCCACTCCGGGGACCACATCCGCGTAGGTGTGGCCCCCTCCTCGCCACGAATGGTCCAGACCCTCGAGATCGACCACCGTGGCACCGGTCAGCGGCCGAACGTGCCGATCGAACAGTTCGCTTCGGGCCAAGGCGTCCCGACCACCTTGGAAGAACAGCATCGGAACCTCGATCGCGGGTAGATGTTCGGCCCGCAATCGGTCGGGCTTGCCGGACGGATGAAGAGGATATGAATAGAGGACGAGACCACGCATCGGCTCACCTTCGGCCGCCAGCATCGACGCCACGCGACCTCCCATCGACCGGCCGGCGAACACCAGCTCGCCCAGCTCGGTACGCGCCCAACCGGCCACCGACCGGTGGCACTCCATGAGCACCGGCATACGGTCGGGGGCTCTCCGACCGGCCTCCGTGTAGGGGTAGTTGAACGTGACGGCGGCGAGCCCCTCACCGGCAAGGGCCGAAGCGAGCCCGGTGATCATTGGATGGTCGTGGTTGGTTCCGGCTCCGTGGGCAAGGAGGATCGGCGTCCCGGACCCCACCAGTCGAACCCCCACCTCACCACGTTCCCATTCGACTCGGAACGAGCTCATGGGGCGGACAGATCAACGGTCAGGGCACGGTGGTCGAGCCCCGCCACCCGGTCCAGCCTCGCGTTGTTGACGGTCACGCCAGTCGTGAACACGTGGTCGATCCGGAGCATTGCGGGCCACGACGGTCGTTTCGACCACGTCGCGCCGAGGCGATTGCCGGACCTTCCGCCCCAATCAGCAACACCGTCGTCCATCAGACGCGAGATCCGCCGATACGCCGGCCAGGCGGGTGTGGCGTTGAAGTCTCCCACCAGGACCCGCCTGCCGGGTGCTCCCAGGTGCTGCTCCAGTTCCTCCAGCTGCCGGCGCCGCACCCGCACCGCCCACAACCCGTTCAGAGGATTGGCGAAGTGAACACTGGTCACCTCGACCGGCACACCGTCGATGTCGACCGTGCCGGCCAGCCCTCCCCGGAATGTCAGATCGAGGGGCACCGGATCGACGGCAATGTGAGAAACGAGCGCCCGGCCCTGGTGATCAAGGCCGCCTTCCGCGACTCCGTGGGCAAACCGCTCCCGGAGTATCCGGGCCGCGTCCGGGCCAACCTCCTGCGCACAGACGACGTCGGGATTCGTCTCATCCAGGAACTGGACGAGGGCGGCAGGGACCACCCTGCCGTTGTAGAGATTCACCGTGACGAGCCGCATCTCAGGTGGTCTGGGGGGGCAAGGTGCGCAATGCGTCCTGGATCTCTTCGAGACCGGCGAGGTACCCGTCGAGTTCGCTGCGGAGGCGGCTCACGTCATCGACATGCCCGAGTTCACCCGGTGCGGTGGACTCCAATGCCAGCGTTCCCACCTTCACCGACAGGGTCTCGATTCCCGTGATGGTGGCCGCCGACCGGTTGAGGATCTCGGCTCGGCGTCGTTCGATGTCTCCCACCTCGTTGAGCTGTGCCTCGAGTTCCTCGGCGAGGCGGGTACCCGGACCGGCCGCGCGGGCCCGCTGGCGTATCGACTCGGGGTTCACCGACCGCAGAAAACCGGCAGCGCGTTGGGCCCAAACCAGCGAGTCGTAGAGACGCTCCAACGCATCGCTGACCCGAACCTTCATGCCGGCGAAGTCCTCGGCATCATCGAGGGACTCCACCGCCGACTCGAAACGCTCCCGCGCCTCCAGGCCGGACAGCATGTATCGCCGATGCTCGGCGTCGAGGGCACCGAGGTCACGATCGAAGTCGGGCGCCAGCAGGGACGAGACCAGCTTCGGGTCGCGCAGGTGCAGCACGACCGAAGTGAGCCATGCCACCGCCGCTGCTCCCGCCACCCACGCCGCGGGGACTCCTGTTGCCAGTCCGACGGCGGCGAGCACCCCCCCGGCCGCCAACCCCGCGGGAGAGGTGGTGGCCTTGGCGAGGATCTTGCCCCGCCGCACACGCGCATCGTGACGCAGGGTCATGGTCAGAAGTTGGAAACGACCTGCTCGAACACGGCCTCGATGGTACGGGGATCGGTCGCCTGATAGAGCCGCGCCTGACTCGCTTCGGCTATCTGACGCAAAGCGTCCACGTCGGCGTCTGTACCGTAGGCGACGGGAAAGACCCTCACTGGGTCCCGCTCGTTGGACGAGAGCTGACCAAGCAGCGGTGTGATGTTGCAGCCGTCGTCGAAATCGTCGCACACGCCGTCGGACAAGAGGATGACGGCGTTGATCTTCGTGGGGTCGAAGGAGTCCCGAACGGCGCGCACGGCGGCCCCGGTCGAGTCGTACAGCCCGGTCCCGCCGTCGGCGAGCAATCCGCGAACGCGCGTCTCGATGTCTCCCCGGTTTTGGGACAACGGAGCCACGGGCACGACCTCCAACCAGTCTTCCTCACCGTTGAGCTGGGTCGAGAAGACCCAGAGCCCGATCTCGTCCTCGCCCTTGAACTCGTCGAGGCTGGTGAGCACGGCCTGTTTGGCGAGATCGAGCTTGGTGAAGCCGTCTCCTCCCAGGTCGGCCATCGATCCCGACACGTCGAGCAGCATCACCACCCGAGCAGCCTTCCTGTTCTGCTCCCACGAGTCGATGAGGGAGGCCAGCACCTTGGGATCGGGTACCTGCAACTCGGTCTCAGGCTGTGACGGATCGAGGCCGTTGGCGCGAGTTATCGGTTCACCGATGGCCACAGAAGGATTCCCCGGCCGGAATCCGAATTCGAGCACCCGGGCCTGGTTGTCGGGATCGTCGACCACGAAGTCGACAAACTGCTGGGCCGCCGCCCGGTCCACGTCGTCGACCCAGTCGGCATCGAGGATGAAGGCGGGATTGTCGCTGAACAGAGTTCCCTCTTTTGGATACACGGCAACCAGCGGCACGTTGGGCGGCGTGGAGGCTTCGCCCGTGTCGGCAGGATCGCCCCGGTTGTAGGCGATGACCGACACCTCCTCGACCGCCACTGCCGAGGCATAGGTCAGCGGACGGCCGCGGAGGTCCTCCCTCAGCATGTTGTCGAGGAACGTCAGCGTCGTGTCTCCGTAGTGAACGGTGGCAGCCTCCACGCCCCGCACGAAATCGACCACGTCGGGAGAGCTGATCGAGTCGAGGGTGAGCGGTGCGGTCGAACCGGTGGCGGCCGAGTAGATGGCGATCGTCGCCGAGAGGCCCGAAGTGGAGAAGTTGGGGTTGGTCTTTCCGAACTTGAAAGGCCCCCACTCGGGATGTCCCACAGCTCCCCACCCGTCGGGGTTCTGTGAGAGCTCGAGAACGTCGGCCCAGCCGATGTCGGCCTCCGGCCATCCGAGTGCCTCGGCCATCGGCCTGGGCATGGCGAGGACGAGCGGAGTGAGCATGATTCGTTCGAAGTCTCCGGCAATGGCGGGCCGTCCCGTGGCTTCGAGTCGCTCGTTCACCACGGCACCCCACGCCGCCGACGCCGGGCTCCACAGAACAGGCTCCGGTCCGGCCGTACCGTCCGCAGGCCACCCCTCGGCCAGGAGCGACGCACCCTTGCCCGACGCCGTTCGATAGATGGTGACGGCGACACACTCGCCGTCGACCTCGGGCGAGGTTGCGTTGAACTCCTCCGCCAGCGCGGTGAGCAGTGTCACCTTCTCCGACGACACATGAGCGGGAATCTCCCGGCAGCCCGACGGAACGTTCACACCTCCTCCGGTGTCATCGACCACAGCATCGTCGCCCAAGGAGATGCAGGCGGTGGCCGTCAGAGCGAGTGCCACGAGCCACGTAAGTCTTCTCATGCGAGTTCCTCCCATCGAGCGATCAGTGTGCCACGGACCGCCGCATCCGGACCAGATGCTTTCGAACCGGGTGTTCCCAGAGCTTCGTGAGCCGGCTCGACGATGCCTCCGACGGGCCTGAGACCCGCCTCGCTCATGGCTCTCTGGACGTCTGCCTCCCCCAGCCGTTCGACGAGACCCGATGCCCCTCGGCCGTTGGCCACGGCCACATACTCGACCCAAGGCCCCGACACCGGATAACCGATCTCGAAACGCCCGTCACCGCGGTCGATGGCGTTCTGGAACTGGGCGGCAACCACGACTTCCGTGGTGACGACGACGTCGGCACGCGAGTCACCGAACACGACGAGGTCCTCTACGAGGCTCATGTCGGTTCGACCGCGGAGCCGCAGCGAAATCTTCAATGCCGACGGATCGGCAAGCGGTTCCAGCATCGACCAGGCCAGCAGTGCCTCCTCCGAACTCGTCGGATCTGCCAGCCCGATCTTGAAGTCTCCCCACGCCGAACTGCCGCCCAGGTCGTCCCACGACTTGCCGAGAGCGGATGCGACACACTCGATGTCGACGCCCGCTCCACACGCCAGTTCCAGGCGTTGCCACCGAGTCCTCCAGCCAGCAACCACGATCGGGCTCTCGGCGACCACAGTTCCCCCTTCGACGGCACCGGAAGGTGCGAGCACGACACCCCGCTCCGGCAGCGGATCGCCGGGGGCCCACGTCGACGTCGCCACTCCGAGAACCGCTGCTGCTGCATCACACGCCGATTCCAATCCGGCCACGCAGGCCAGCACGACATCAGTGTCCACCTCGGCCGCGGTGGAGGTGGTGACACCCCCCGGGCCGGGGTCCGAGCCGGGACGTGACACCACGTATCCGGTGAGCAGAACCACTCCGCCCACCAAGAGCGCAACCAGCGCCGCCCTCCATCCGCTCACGAGGCAATCACCAGGCGATGCTACCGGGACCGGTAGCCTGGATGAACATGGAGGTCATCGTCTCGGAGAACGGAGATGCCCTCGCCGCGTCCGCCGCCGAGTTCATCGCCGCGTTCGTCGGTGAGCGGGAGCGCGCATCGATCGGGTTGGCCGGCGGATCTACTCCCAAAGAGACCTACCGGTTGCTTCGGGATCTCGACGTCGACTGGAGCGGGATCACGTTCTGGCTCTCGGACGAGCGATGGGTTCCCGACGACCACGCCGATTCGAACGGGCACATGGCCGCTCGAGCGTTGCTCGACCACGTCGACACCACGTTCCTCCGGCCTCGCTACTCGGAATACCTGACCCCGGCCGACTCGGCCGCGTTCTACGACGCCGACTTGCGCCGGGCCATGCCCGATCGGAAGTCGGACCTGATCCTGCTCGGCATGGGAACCGACGGGCACACTGCTTCGCTGTTTCCCGGCACCGCCGCGCTCGACGAGTTCGATCGGTGGTTCGTGGCCAACGAAGTACCCCAACTCGACACCTGGCGGTTGACCGCGACGGCGCCGATGATCTGGCGCGCGGACACGGTGGTGGTGCTCACCGCCGGAGAATCCAAGGCCTCGGTGCTTGCGGAGGTTTTGGAGGGCCCCGACGGGGTGTACCCGATCCAGCTGTTACGGCGCGCCCAAGGACGGGTGATCTGGATGGTCGATGTCGCGGCCGCCGCCCTACTCGGCAGGTCTTCGTAGACTCGGATCGTGAAAAGGGCCGTCGCATTGATTCTGCTCCTGACGGCGTGCTCAGGGGCCGCCGCCACCCCCTCTACGGTTCCCCCGAGCCCCACGACCACCACGACAACCCCCGCACCGACGGCGCGAGACAAGATCGGCGATCTCGAGGTGTCTGTGTTCGCACCTGCGAACGATGGTCCACACGCGGTCGTCGTTCTCGTACACGGAGGGAGCTGGGTCGGTGGCGATCCCGGCCAGCTCGATCCTTTGGCGGCCGCGCTGGCGGATCGCGGGGTCGTCGTCTTCAACTCGACCTATCACACGATGCGTCTGGGTGGCCGCTTCCCAGGCATGGTCGAAGACGTGGCGTGTGCCGTGGCGTTTGCCCGCGACCACGCAGCCGAGTACACCGCCACGCCCCAGCGGGTGTTTGTCGTCGGCCATTCGGCGGGTGCCCATCTGGGCTCGTTGGTGTCGTTCGCGCCTTCGACCTTCGAGTGCCCGTCGGGTGCGGCCCCCGGCCCCGACGGGTTCGTCGGTCTCGCCGGCCCGTATGACACCGATCGGGTCGCCGTGCTCGCGCCCTTCTACGGTGGCCCGATCGAGGAGACACCGGAGACCTGGGAAGCGGGCAACCCGTTCACCTACGTCGAGACCATCAACGACCTCGACATCATGCTCGTTCACGGCGCCCAAGACCTGATCGCGCCGGTCTCTTTCTCGGAGGACATGGCGGACGCGTTGACCGCCGCCGGCAAGCCGGTGCGGTACGAGGTCCTCTCGGGCGCCGACCACCGGGACGTGGTCGACCCGGCCATCGTCGCAGACCTGATCGCGGAGTTCGTGACCGGCTGACCCGACGACCCCGAACTCCCGTCAACCCAGGGGTTGGATGCGTGGAAATCCATCTCCTCAACCCGGGGTCGGATGAAGAGGTCAGAAGTCTTCGAAGCCGCGCACCGCCAGCCGGGCGCCCTTGCGCTGAGGAGCACCGGCCCGTTCCAGGAGTCTGACCACGCGGGCCCGGTGCGGGCGAAACGGCTCCAGGAGGGCGAGCATCCGTTCATCGGTGCCCCGTTCCTCACCCGCCAGGTTCCACGCCACGATGTGTTTCAGGTGATAGTCGCCGACCGAAACGGCGTCGGTGTGTCCGTGACTCACGACGAGGGTTTCGTTCACCGTCCACTCACCAACCCCGCCGAATCGCGCCAGGTAGCGAACGGCATCGGGCACCATCACCGCCACCAAACGCTCCAGCCGTCGGTGTTCCCTGGCCAGTCGGCGGACCGTGTCGGCACGTTTCCTCTCGATTCCGAGGTCGTGGAAATCCGTGTAGCTCGATTGGGCGAGACGTTCCGGATCGGGCGGGAGCCAGAGCCCCGACAGTGGACCCGGGGCCGGATCGCCGAAGCGACGGGTCATACCCCGGATCCCGGCCTTGGCCTCCATCCCGGTGACTTTCTGCCCGATGACCGCATACACCAGCGGTTCGAAAACCCTTTGTGACCTCCCGAACCTGAGGCCCCGGTTGGCACGATGGAGGGGACCGACCACGGGGTGATCGGAGGAAAAAGCGGCGGGGTCATCATCGAGACCCACCAGACCGGAAGCCCGATCGAGCGACCACGAGGCCCCTGGCCCCCAGGCATCGACCAGCAGCAGGTCGTCACCGCGTCGAATTCGGACCGTGGATGGACCGTCCGGCGTCCGCATCGCCTGCCACCAGCCCTCCTGATTCCACCGAGACCACCCGAGCGACATGGGTTTCAGGGTGCCGCGTAGATCGAGAGGCCCTTCGACCGGAAAGCTGAGCGTCTCCACGATTTCGACAGTAGCCGGGAACTGCGTGACGGTCCGTGGCTCGGCTGAGCGAGAGTCACGGAGGAGTTGACCCGGTCAACCGAGGTCAAACTCCCTTCGGATGCCAGACGGTCTTGGTCTCGGTGAACTCGGCGATGAGGTACGGGCTCTGGACGTCTGTGGTCGCACCCTTGACGATACGCTTCATGTTCTCGGCCGATGCGGTCTCCAGATCGGCGAGCATGTCGGTCGGGGCTCCAGCCACGTCGAGGACGTTCACGTCCATGTGGTCGGCCAGCCATGGCGCCAGTTCCCGCGGTGATCCCGTGAGGATGTTGACGACACCGCCCGGGACGTCCGAGGTGGCGAGCGCCTCGGCGAACGCGATGGCGGGGACCGGCCTCGTCTCGGAGGCAACCACGATCACGGTGTTGCCGGTGACGAGCGGGGGCGCAACCCGGGAAACGAGTCCCAGCAACGCCGGCTCGGCGGGGGCGATCACGCCCACCACCCCGCTCGGCTCGGGAACGCTGATGTTGAAGAAGGGCCCGGCGACCGGGTTCAGATTGCCCATCACCTGGGCGTATTTGTCGCACCAGCCGGCGTACCAGACGAGCCTGTCGACGGTGGCAGCGACCTCGGCATCGGCCTGACGCTTCGACGAACCCGCCTCCCTCAACTGACCGGCGAAGATGGACGAACGCTCTTCGACCATCTCTGCGATCCGGTAGAGGATCTGGCCCCGGTTGTATCCGGTGCGGCCCGCCCAGCCCGACTGCGCTCCCCGGGCCACGCGGACGGCGTCCCGGAGGTCTTTGCGGGAAGCCAGCGACATGCGGGCCATGACCGCCCCGTCGGCGTCGAGCGCCGGGAAGGTGCGGCCCGATTCGGATCGCGGAAACTGTCCTCCCACATAGAGCTTGTGGGTCTTCTTCACATCGAGTCGACCACTCATGTCATCCCTCCACTCATCTCACGCTCGAAAGGTCGAGATACGAAGCGAGGCCGTGCCGGCCGCCCTCACGGCCGAACCCCGACTCCTTGTATCCGCCGAACGGCGAGGTGGGATCGAACTTGTTGTATGTGTTCGCCCACACCACACCACTCCGGAGGCGGTCCGCCATCCACAGGATGCGGCTTCCCTTGGTGGTCCACACCCCGGCAGCGAGTCCGTATGGGGTGTTGTTGGCCTTTTCGATCGCCTCGTCGGGTGTGCGGAAGGACATGGTCGAGAGGACCGGCCCGAAGATCTCCTCCTGGGAGATCCGGTGGCTCTGCGACACACCTGTGAACAACGTGGGCTTGAAGAAGAAGCCTCGGGACGGCAACGCACAATCGGGCTGGAACATCTCCGCGCCTTCTTCGACCCCGGAGTCGACCAACTCAGAGATCTTCTCGAGTTGGGCCGCCGAGTTGATTGCACCGACATCGGTGTTCTTGTCCATTGGATCGCCCACCCTCAAGGTCTGAAGGCGATCTCGGAGCTTGCCCACGAACACGTCCTGGATCGACTCCTGTATGAACAGGCGCGATCCGGCGCAGCACACATGGCCCTGGTTGAAGAAGATCCCATTGACGACGCCTTCAACCGCCTGATCCAGCGGGGCGTCCTCGAACACGATGTGAGCGCTCTTGCCCCCCAGTTCCAGGGTCAGCCGCTTGCCGGAGCCGGCCAGGCGGCGCTGGATGAGTTTGCCGACCTCGGTCGAACCGGTGAACGCCACCTTCGCCACGTCGGGGTGGCCGACCAGCGATGCTCCGGTGTCTCCCGCTCCCGGGATCACGTTGAGCACCCCGGGGGGGAGCCCGGCTTCGGCCGTTATCTGGGCGAAGTGGAGGGCGGTGAGAGGGGTGGTCTCGGCAGGTTTGAGGACGACAGTGTTTCCGGTTGCGAGAGCCGGTGCCACCTTCCATGCAAGCATCAGCAGCGGGAAGTTCCACGGGATCACCTGCCCGGCGACCCCGAGCGGTTTGGGGTCCACTCCGGCGAACGCGTACTCGAGCTTGTCGGCCCAACCGGCGTGGTAGAAGAAGTGGGCGGCCACGAGGGGTACGTCGACATCCCGCGCCTCCCTGATGGGTTTGCCCCCATCGAGGGTCTCGAGCACGGCCAGTTCCCGGGATCGCTCCTGGACCATGCGCGCAATCCGGAACAGGTATTTCGCTCGCTCGGCGGGAGCGAGCTTCGCCCATGGTCCCGCCGCCTTCTTTGCGGCCTGAACTGCGCGGTCGACGTCCCGCTCCCCGGCGAGCGGAGCCTCGGCGAGGACATCTTCGGTGGCCGGGTTGATCGTCTCGAACCACTTCTTCGAGAGCGGAGGCCGGAAGTCGCCGTCCACGAACACGCCGTAGCGGTCGCCGATCGAAACGAGATCTGCCGACTCACGGCTCGGCGCATACTCCCAATCGAGCGGCGCCAGGATGGGGGTGTGTGAGGTGCTGGCGGGCTGGTCACCCATGTTCGTCAATCCTTCGTGAAATAGTCGGCGGACTGGTAGCGACCCGTCTTCAACCAGCGGATCTGCATGAGGATGTCGTTCAACAGCGACGAGGCGCCAAATCGGAACCAGTCCGGCGTCATCCACTCGGCCCCCAACGTTTCGTTGAGGACCACGAGGAACCGGATGGCCTCTTTGGATGTTCGGATGCCGCCCGCCGGCTTCATGCCCACTTGCACGCCGGTGAGAGCCTGATAATCCCTGATCGCCTCCAACATCACGAGCAGGACCGGCAACGTCGCGGCAGGGTTGATCTTGCCGGTCGAGGTCTTGATGAAGTCGGCGCCTGCTGCCATCGCCAGCATCGAAGCTCGGCGAACGGCATCGAGGCTCCCCAGCTCGCCGGTTTCGAGAATCACCTTCAGATGCGCGTCTCCACAAGCCGCTTTGACCGCCCGAATCTCGTCGAACACCTCGAGGTACCGCCCCGACAGGAACGCACCGCGATCGATCACCATGTCGACTTCGTCGGCGCCCATCTCGACGACGCGCTTGGTCTCGTCGATCTTGATGTCGAGCGGCGCCAAGCCCGAAGGGAAGTACGTCGCGACCGACGCCACCTTGACACCGCTGTCGCCCAGCGCCTCCTTGGCGATCGGCACCATGTTCGGATACACACAGATGGCTGCCACCGACGGCACCGTCGGGTCGGTGGGATCAGGTCGGATCCCCTTGGCGGACAACTGACGCACCTTGCCCGGGGTGTCCTTGCCTTCGAGCGTCGTGAGGTCGCACATTCGAACCGCCAGGTCGAGCGCGGCCATCTTCGACTCTTTCTTGATGGAACGGGTCGACAGGGCCGCCACCCGTTCACCAGCGGCCACCTCGTCGACGGACGGCACCCCTCTCACATACGCTTCCACCGAAGCGCGAGTGACCCGGGCGTCTGCAGGAGGAACTGTTACCGCAAGCGTCATGATCCTGATGCTACGCCACCGAACGCACTGGGAGACCCGTCAGGGTCACACCTCGGCGGAAGAAGCCACGTAACGACCCCGGAAATACCCGAGAGCATGTGCTTCCGTATCCCCCGTGGAAAGCGCCATGACCCGTCCGACGTAGATCCGGTGATCACCTCCGTCGTAGGTGTGGGCGAGGTCGCAGTCGAATGTGGCGAGCGCTCCCGACAAGACCGGACGACCGTCGCGCCCAGGTGACCAGTCGACCCCGTCGAACCGGTCGATGCCCTTCGAGGCGAATTGTTGGGACAAGTCCTGCTGCTCTGCGGCCAGCACATGGACCACGAATCCGTTCCCGGCCTCGAACGCGTCGAGGTTGGCCGAATCCACTCCGAGACAGAACAGGACCATCGGTGGGTGAAGCGAGACCGTGGTGAACGAGTTGGCGGTGAGCCCGGCGGGCGCGCCGTCGGCATCGAGGGTGGTCACGACCGTGACACCGGTCATGAACTGGCCGGCCGCGGTCCTGAAGTCTCTGGCATCGAACTCGTTCGTCATGGCCGACAAGTGTACGCCGGGGGTCAGAGGCCGGACAGAGCGGCTTCCACGGCGTCGACGTACCGGTCGACGTCACCGTCCGTGACCTCGAGCGACAACGCGATGAACCCGCGACGGGCCGGATAGAACCCGGCCGCCAGGCTCTCGAAGAACCAGAGTTCGAGGAGCCGATCGTCTGCAGCAGTCAGATCGTCGACCGACCGGACCGGTCCCGGTACGGCGTGGACGTTCATGAGCGACCCGACCCCGCTGACCGACATCCCAACCCGTGCCAGGACGGACCCGAGAGCCTCGCGCAACCGGTCTCCTCTCCGGTTCAGGTCGTCGAGGAGCTGGGGCGTCAGGTGTTCGGCAGCCGCCACTCCCGCGGCCATGGACACGACGTCGTTGTTGAAGGTCCCGGCGTGCGACAGTCCGCCGCCCGCCGCCGGGTCGAAGGCCTTCATCACCGTGCGCCGACCGCCGAAGGCCCCGAACCCCAGACCCCCGCCGAGGTACTTGCCCAACGTGGTCAGATCGGAGGCGACGCCGTAGAGGTGCTGAGCGCCGCCAAACGACAGCCGAGATGTCATCACCTCGTCGAACACGAGCAGGGCGTCGTAGCGGTCGGCCAGCGTTCGCAGACCGGACAGAAACTCGGGCTCGGCCGGGATGCACCCGGCGGAACCCTGCATCGGCTCCACCAGGATGCATCCGATTCCGTCGGGATCGGACTCGAAGTGGCTGCGCACCGATTCGAGATCGTTGTACCTCGCATGGAGCCAGCGGTGAGGGACGTTGACCTCCCGCCCGTGGTCGCCGAAGTACAGCACCCCACCGTGATAGGCGCCGTCAAACACCACGACGCCCGCCCGGCCCGTGTGGTGAAGAGCGGCCGATATGGCCATCAGGTTGGCCTCGGTTCCGGAGTTGGTGAAGCGGATCAGATCGATCGAGTCGAATCGCGCCACCAGCGCCTCGGCCAGACGCACTTCGTCGCCGGCGACGGCGCCGAGGGCCACCCCGTCATCGATCGCCTTGTGAACCGCAGACAGGATGCCGAGCGGCGAATGCCCGAACAACCCGGCGGTGTAGTTGCCGAGCAGGTCCACGTAGGTGTGGCCCTCCGCGTCGT
>JAOUGY010000065.1 GCA_029865445.1 Acidimicrobiia bacterium
ACCGGTCGGGTCCGGTTCGAGGAGTTCGCGGATCTCTTCCAGCGTGAAGCCCCCTCGCTGAAGCAGCACGATCGTCGCAAGGCGCTGGAAGACCTCGGCATCGTATTGGCGTCGAAGCCCATCGCGCCCGATCGGATCGAGAAGGCCGGCCCGTTCCCACACATGGAGCGTCGACGTAGGCAGACCCGATCCCCGGGTGACATCGCCGATGTCTACGCGGTCGCTCATGCCTTCGATTCTCGCACGGGTGGTCGTGGCCCGTACCACCGGGGTACCAGACACCGGTACCGGTCGTAGCCGCATCCGAATGCACCGCGGAGAGCCCGTTCTTCATGGGGGATGTACCAGCAGTTGGCGAGAGCGGCGAAAGCCAGCGGCCCCGCCCACGCCGGCACCGTTCCGACATTGAGAGCCACGCCGGACAGGCCGAGGGCCATCCCCAGATACATGGGATTGCGGGTTCGAGCGAACGGACCCGTCGTCACCAGCGAATCCGGCTCGTCGAAGGTCCCGATCGTCGTTGATGCGCGCTCGAACTCGGATACCGCCGCCCGGATCAGAAACACCCCGGCGACGGTGGGGGATGACTCCGGCGACGCGTGCCGCCGGGGGGAGCCTACGGTGGGTTCGGTGGGCTGAGCCCACCGTGACAGACAGCGTGGCGGCCAGCGCAGCCGCGGCCGGGGGAAGTAGTCGGGTCATGTCGGCGCGACCTTGTGACCGTTGTGCCTCGTTGACGAGGATTCGCACAACCGTTCGCCTATGGCGATCAGCCATTCACCGATCCGTACGCGCCTGCTGCGGCGTCGAGGTTCAGATCTCCTTCCCGAAGCGAGGCGCTCACGCCTGACGCGGTCGCTCTCGAGGATGAACTCGTTGCTCATGAAGCGATCCATGTCACGCTCCTTTCTCGATTCCATTGGACAACATGAACCATGGTTGAGGTCAAGAGCGTTATTGGCTTCTTCTGCCGGATCGCGGCGCGAGTCTGCAACCGTTTGGAAAGCGAGTGGGCCTACCTTCGCTCTCAGGCATAGCGAATGGAGGAGTGCATGTCGCGAAACAGACTGACCAGGCTCGCAGCGATGGTGGGGGTGCTCATGATTGCGCCGGTGGCGGCGTACGCAATCCACGGGTTCACCGACGTACCGGACTCGAACGTGTTCCACGACGACATCTCGTGGCTGTCCGATGCCGAAGTGACGAAGGGGTGCAACCCACCTACGAACGACCAGTTCTGTCCGTCGGACAACGTGACCCGTGAGCAGATGGCTGCGTTCATGCGTCGACTCGCCGAGAACCAGGTGGTCGATGCGGGCACCGTCGGGGGGAAGGGCTCGGGCGACCTCGTCCGGGTGGCGACCGACCGCATGCCACAGTCGGAGACCGTGACGTCCGGTGTCGCCCTCAGCACCCAGATCGAGGCACCGGCCGGCGGGGGAGTGTTGCTCATGAACGCCGCCATACCGGTGTTCGGCAATGCCACCGACGACGTGAGCTTCTCGTGCACCATCTATCTGAACGGCGATCAGATCCTGCAGGGAGGTGGGTACGGCCAGTATGACGCCCCTCAGATTCAGGACACGTGCGCACTGTCGTCGAACGCCACGGTCCCCGAAGGGACTCACACCGTTGAGGTGAGGGTGTCGGGGTCGGACGCGTTTTTCCAGGTCGGAGCGCTCAACGTCGTGTTCGTCGGGATCGGTGCCGACGGCGGCGAAATCCCGATGCTCATCAATTGAACGATCGGCATCCGTGGTGGACTCCGTCCATCACGGATGCTCACACCATCCCGGCAAGGTCGGATTCGTGGATGCCGGGCGGAGCGCCCTTACGGATGAACCACTCGGTCCCGGCCATGGCGGCGAACGCCTCGTCGGCCATCTGGAGGAATGCCGAGCTGTCACTCACCTGACTGGCGTGGGCTTCGAGGCTCTGGCGCTTCTGGGCGATGAACGCCGTCACGTTCACCTCGGTCGTCAATTCGGCCTCGGGCGTTCCAAATGGGTTTCCGTCGTCCGCCGGGCCATCCGGATCCCACTCATCCGTGTCCATTCCTGCAGCCTTGGCGGTTTCCACCATGCGGCGTATGGCATCCCGGTTGGTGGTGGCCTCGTAGACGTAGGGTGTGGCGGCCAGTTCCGCTGCTCGGTGGCCCACCCGGTGGACCTGGACGTGATCGGGATGGCCGTAGTTGCCGTGCCAGTCGTAGACGGTGAGGGTCGTCGCCTGCTCCTCGGCCAGGATCTCCGCCAGCCGCTGCGCCGCTTCCTCGACATCGGCGTTGGCAAAGGCGCGGTGGTTGCCGTTCTGGTCCCAGCCCGTCATCCCCGAGTCCTCGTAACCCAACAGTGCGACCCGCTGCGCACCAAGGGAGGCGGCGGACCTCTCCAGTTCGGCACGCCGCCGGTCGGCGAGGCTTTCGCCGGGGGCGAGATCGTCCGGGACCTCGCCGTGCTCGCCGCCGGTGGCCGTGACGATCACCACCCTGTGCCCTGCTGCGGCATACTTCGCTATCACGCCGCCGGTAGTGAGCGATTCGTCGTCCGGGTGGGCGTGAAAGGTGACGAGCGTTGCCATCGCGGGCAGCGTAGATCGACGGCCGACCTACCGAGCACGCCACGCTTGCCGGGCCGCCAGGTAGAAGCCTGTGTTGTAGGCGGCATGGGCCAGCCAAGGGGCGACGACGCTCCCGGATCGTTCCCGGAGGGCGGTGAACCCGAAACTGGAGACTCCCGTCACCACCGCCGATCCCAGAGCCGCCAGCACCCGCTCTCGGCGTCTGGATCCGTTGCCGTTGCCGAGGCCCATTCCCGGATACAGCCGGAATGTCGGGATCAGATGCCACGCCCCGAACGCCACCGCGGTCACCGCTCTGGCAGAGCGGTCGCTCCTGCGGCGCAGGACGGCGTCGAGAACACCACGGAACGCCAACTCCTCGAAGAGCGCCGTCCCGAGCGGGAACCGAACAAGCGACCGGTAGGTGGCGCCTCGCCGGTTGTGGCCCCTCGCCCGCTCGTCGAGCATCCACCGGTGAAAACGTGGGTTGGATGCCGCCACGGCCGCCGACGCCCCCACAGCCGTTGCCACGACTGCTCCGAGGGCCAGTCCGGCGCCCGCCCGTTCGGGCGCCAAGCCGATCTCGCCCAATGACAGCCCGGCCCTCCGGGCCAGTCTCACCATCGACGCGGAGGCGAGCAGGTTCGCCGGGACATAGCCCCGCTCGGACACTGCCAGGTTCTGCACGACGTTGTAGCCGGCAAGCATCAAAAGCACCGCCACCGAATGGTCGCGTCGAGTCATGCTCGAAAGCCTACGGACTGTGGGTTGTTATCGAGGGCTCAGGTCGTCTCGCGGTAGATCGCCCACACCTTCTTCACCGGGGAAAGTGCCTTCCAGGTTCCCCTGCTGTCCTGAGGGGCGATCACCATGTCGCCGGGTCCGACCCGGTTGACTGTTCCATCCTCCGATGTGATCTCGATCTCACCCTCGAGGATGAACATCACCTCATGGAACTCGGTGAGTTCCATGGCCCCTTCCTCGGGGTCGCGTTTCCAGAAACCCACCGCAAACCTGCCGTCCGCCGAGCGATGTTCGATCGTCTCGTATGCGGGCGGGCGAGGATCATCGGCGTCCTGGGGAATCTCACCCCAAGCGATCGGTGTCGACCCCTTGACGACACGAATCTGTCCGGCCATCAGCGGGTTACCGGAGCGCCGGTACGGCCGAGTTGTTCGATGAGATCGGCGGCCTTGTGAGTCCCGGGGTTGGCACGGTGGCGTTCTCCGATTGCCGTCATCCGGCTGCGAAGGTCGGTATCGGCGAGCAGGCGGTCAATCGCACCTCGAAGTTGTTCCGGTTCAAAGGTGTAGGTGGGAATGCGCACTCCGAAGCCCGTCTCGTCCAGACGTTGCGCGTTGTCGTACTGGTCCCAGAACAGCGGGAGCGCCACCATCGGTTTGCCGAAGTAGAAGCCTTCGGTCGTGGTGTTGTTGCCGCCGTGGGTGATGATCAGGTCGACCATTCGCAGGATCGACGTTTGGGGGAGGAACTCCTCGCCCCACATGTTGTCGGCGAGTTCGTACTCGGTGTGCTGCGGCCCCCGCGACACGATGAACCGGTGGGGGCTGTCGGCGAGGGCCGAGACGATGCTCTTCATGAGGTCGACGTCGGCGGAGCCGAGGCTTCCCAGCGACAGGTACACGAGTGCGCCGTCGCCGTGCAGAGCGTCGGGCATCTCGAACGTGGCGTCCGTGGTTCGCACGCAGGTGTCGAGGCGGTGCCAGGTGGGAGCGAGTGGATTGTGGCGGGTGTAGTCGGCCTCGCCCGGGTAGAGGTACATGTTGAGGTACGGCGACTCGTGAATGAACTCGAGGTCGGGGAGGCCTTGCGCACCCTGTTCTCGGACCCACTGGTCGTACGACGTCCACATGTCGCGATGCGTCCGATCGTATTCGGCCCGGAACTCGCCCCACCCGGATCGATCGCCCTGGGCGTAGCCCGAGAAGACGGGGGCGATGCCCGGGTCTTTCAGCTCCAAGGGGTTGCAGCTCACGATCCGTGCCCAGGGTTTGCCGGCGGTGGTCACGGCCGGGAAACACAGCACGTTGTCCTCGACGATCACGTCGGGCTGCAGGTCTTCGAAAAGGCCTTTGATCTGAGGTTCGCAGTACTGGGCGCCGTCCAGCAAGGCCTGCCAGGTGGGCTTGATGAACGTGTCTAGCTGTTCGATGGTGGGCTTGCGGAACTCGGGAGAGGTGTCGCGGATGAAGTCCTTCCAGAACTGCCCGACCTCTTGTTCTTCCTCGGGTGGCTCGGCGAGGCTGACGAGGGCCTCCTCGAAACCGAGCGGTTCCAACGTTCCCTCGTAGGACGCTTCGGCGGCGAACACCACACGGTGTCCGCGCTGGCGAAGCGCGTTCCCGATCCCCACACAGTTGTTGGTGGGGCCGTAGGCGGCCTCGGGAAAGAAGACGATCGTCAACTGGTCGGACATGGCACCTCCACTGCTCGGCGGGCACGGTAGCGCCGTTGGTCGAGGGTCGCCCGGGGTCCCGTCACCAATCTTGAACCGCCGCACAGTCTTCCCGGGAAAACCGTGCGGGGCGGCCACGCGGCGGGGACGGCGCACGGTAACGTCACCCCCCTTGGAGAGAGAGGACCTCATGAGACGCGCATCTGGCTTGGTGGCCTGCCTTGGACTGCTGGTGGCCGCCTGTGGCGGCGGCGACGCCGTAGAACAGAATCCGGTCGACGAACAGTCGATCGTGATCTCGAACTGGGAGGGCTACATGCCGGAAGACCTTCCAGACACGTTTGCCGCTGCCACCGGCTTCGACGCGACAGTCAGCTTCCACGCCACCAATGAGGAAATCGTCGGCAAACTCGTCGCCGCCGGCGGCGAAGGTTTCGACGTGGCGTTCGTCAGCGGCCAGTTCGCCCAGGCCCTCAACGAGCAGGGGTTGCTGGCCGAAATCGACCCGGACAAGGTTCCGAACCTGAAGAACCTGTACCCCGAAGCAACCGAACTGGGATACGACCCGGGCAACACGTTCTCGGTCCCCTACGCCTGGGGCACCACCGGACTGTGTTATCGATCTGACCTGTTGAGCGAAGCACCCGACTCGTGGATGGACCTGCTGCGCCCCTCTGACGAGGCGGCCGGGAAGGTGACGATGCTGGCCACCGAGCGCTGGCTGATGCTCCCCGCCCAGAAGGCGCTCGGCTTCAGCGTCAACACCACCGACGAAGGCGAGATGACCCAGGTCAAGGACCTGTTGATCGAAGCCAAACAGAACCTTCTCGCATACGACGACACCACCTTCTACTCGAAGCTGGTATCCGGTGAGGCGGTGCTCGTCGAGGCCTGGGACGGCTGGTGCAACTACGGCATCCTCGAAGATCCCAACATCAAGTATGTGATCCCCTCGGAGGGTACGGACCTGTGGGTCGACACGATGGTGATCCTCGGATCCTCGGCCAACAAGGACGCCGCTCACGCCTTCCTCAACTACGTCCTCGACGAGGACAACCACGCCTGGGTCGTCGAAAACATCCTCTACAAGGTTCCGAACCAGGCGGCGATGGACAAGGTCGACCCGTCGCTCGCCGAGACCTTCCCGAACCTCGGGATGACCCCGGCCGAGGTGTTGGGTGGTGAGGCTCTGCTCGACCTCGGAGAGGCCCAGCCGATGTACACCGACATCGCAACCGAGGTTGCGGCCGGCGGATGACATGAGCCTGGCCGGACGATTGGAGGGTGAGGAGGCGAAAGCCTCTTCACCCTCATCGAGGCTCGGCAAGACAGTCACGCTGGGCCCGGGTCTGGCGTATCTGGCTGTGATGTTGGGGGCGCCGCTCGCCCTCATAGTCGGGTATTCGTTTCTCACGAGAGGGAGCTTCGGGGGAGTGGTGATGGAGCCCACGCTCGATGCGTGGGGGAAGCTCGCCAATCCGATCTTCTTCGACGTGGTCGCCGGTTCGATCAAGATCGCCTCCATCGCCACGGTGCTGGCGCTGGCCATCGGATACCCGGCGGCTTGGGTGATCGCAGGGCTCCCGGCCAAGTGGAAGACCGTGGCTCTCGTGGCGGTTGTCTTGCCGTTCTGGTCCAACTTCCTGATCCGCACCTACGCGTGGATCGTGCTCCTGAACAACGAAGGTCTCATCAATCGCGTGCTGCGCGGCTGGGGTCTGATCGACGAGCCGCTCGGCATGCTCTACACCGAAGGCGCCATTGTGGTTGGGCTGGTCTACATCTACCTGCCGCTGATGATCCTGCCTCTCTACTCATCGATTGAACGCCTCGATCCGGCGTTGCGTGAAGCCGCTTTCGACCTGGGCGCATCACCTCGGCGGACGTTCCGACGTGTGCTCCTCCCGCTCACCCTGCCGGGGATCATGGCCGGCTCGATCTTCGTGTTCGTGCCTTCACTCGGGAACTTCGTCGTCCCTGAACTGCTGGGAGGGGGACAGGAGATCATGATCGGCAACTTGGTCAGAGACCAGTTCTTCAAGGCGCGGGATCTCCCGTTCGGATCGGTCCTGGCGTTGTGCGTGATCGCCCTGATGCTGGTGTTGTTGTTCATCCAGGCGACCGTGCTGAGACGAACCAGGGAAACCCATGGCTGAGCTCTGGCGTCGTACTCCGCTGTGGATGGCATACGCGTTCTTGTACATCCCGATCGTCGTCTTGTTCGGGATGAGCTTCAACGCCTCGGGCCTTCCGACCGTCTGGGGCGGATTCACCACCTCGTGGTACGGCGAGCTGTTCTCGAACGACGACATCCTGGGAGGGGCCCGGACGACGCTGTTGGTGGCGGTCGGCTCGACGATCGTCGCCACCATCCTCGGCACATTGCTCGCCGTTGGGTTGGAGCGCTACAACCGTTCGAGGGTCGTGGATGCCGCGGTGATGGCGCCCGCCATCTTTCCCGACATCGTGATGGCCTTCTCCCTACTCGCCTTCTACACGCTCATCGGTTTCACATTGGGTCGGGTGTCGGTGATGGCTTCCCACGTGATCTTCAACCTGGCATTCGTGGCGTCGATCGTTCGAACCCGGCTCCACAACTTCGACAGGAGCGTCGAGGAGGCCGCCCTCGACCTCGGCGCATCCGAGCTGCGGACCTTTTGGCGCATCACACTGCCCATCATCTCGCCGGGAATCGTCGCCGGGGCGTTGCTCGCCTTCACACTGTCGATCGACGAGTTCGTCATCGCGTTCTTCACGAACGGACCCGCCCATCCCACCTTGCCGGTGGTGATCTATTCGATGGTGCGTTTCGGCGTGACCCCGGAGGTGAATGCGCTGGCCGTGGTGCTCATCGGCCTGAGCTTCACAGTGATCTTCGTGGCCCAGCGACTGGGTGGAGTGAAGGAGTTGTTCACGTGACGCTGATCTCGATCCAGGGTGTCACCAAGCGGTTCGGGGACATCGTCGCCCTCGACGACGTGTCCATCGACGTCGCCGACAACGAGTTCTTCTCGCTGCTAGGACCGTCCGGGTGTGGCAAGACGACCTTGCTGCGCATCCTGGCCGGGTTCGAACAACCCGATACGGGTGCGGTGCTCCTCGACGGCAAGAACCTGGTGGGGACAAAGCCCTATCACCGACCGGTCAACATGATGTTCCAGTCGTATGCGCTGTTCCCTCACATGACGGTGCGCAAGAACGTGGCGTTCGGCTTGGAGGAGGAGAGGCTCCCCCGATCGGAGATCGATACCCGGGTGGAGGAGGCGCTGGCCAAGGTCGGGTTGGAGTCGATGGCCGATCGCAAGCCGCACCAGTTGTCGGGGGGTCAGCGGCAGCGGGTAGCCCTGGCGAGGGCGGTGGTGAAACGTCCCAGGGTGTTGTTGCTGGATGAGCCGTTGGGGGCGCTGGATCGCAAGATTCGGGCCGAGATGCAGTTGGAGTTGAAGCGACTGCAACACGAGGTGGGGATCACCTTCATCGTCGTCACCCACGATCAGGAGGAAGCCATGTCCATGGCGGACAGGGTGGCAGTGATGCACCACGGCCGCGTGCTCCAGGTGGCATCGCCGGTTGAGCTGTACGAGAAGCCGTCATCGTTCTTCGTGGCCGATTTCATCGGCGAGATGAACTTCTTGGAGGGCTCGTTGCAGGGTGACCGGTTCGTGGTGCCCGGGGTCGGGTCGTTTGCCGCCGAGGGCCAGGCCTCGGAAGTGCGGTGGTTGGCGGTTCGCCCCGAGAAGCTCCTGATCAACCCGACCGAGGCCGCGAACCGGCTCGACGGGACGGTGGTCGACGTGTCTTTCTACGGAGCGTTGACCCATTGTGTGGTGTCCGTGCCGGGTCTCCAGACGCCGCTCCGGGCGAACGTGACGGGTCCTCTCGCCCTCACCCCGGGCGCCACGGTGACTCTCGGCTGGAACCCCTCGGACTCGATCACGCTCTCCTGACCGACGCCCTGGAGAGACCGGTTCTAACGCACGAGAAGCAGCAATATGCTGCTTCTCGTGCGTGAAAACGGCCCTGCCGACCGCTGATCGTCCGCCAGCCGCGGTCTACGCATCCCGGATCGCCTTCTAACGCACGAGAAGCAGCTATGTGCTGCATTTCGTGCGTGAAAACGGGTGCCGGGGGGTGGGGCTCCGTCCGTCGGATCTGGTCAACCGGTTGTGATCGGTCTCCTTCCGCCCAACGCCCGGGTGATGAACGGGATCATGGCGTCCTTGAGGGTGGGGTGGCCCACATCGGCCGACTCGTACACGACGTGCCTGGTTGGATGACCGGTGTCGATGATTCGTTCGAGCGCCATGGGTGTGCCGGTGACGACCACGTCACACGGTGTGGCTTTGATCGTGGCCTCCAGCTCCGCAAGCTGTTCGTTTCCGTATCCCATTGCCGGTAGCACCGGTCCAAGCATTGGGTACTTCTGGAATATCGATGCGATCGATCCGACCGCATACGGGCGAGGATCGACGATCTGGTCGGCGCCGGCCCGACGCACGGCGACCGTTCCAGCTCCGTAGGGCATGCCGCCGTGGGTGAGGGTGGGCCCATCTTCGACCACCAGCACCTTCTTCCCGGCCACGTCGGGCCCGTCCTCCAACCGGACCGGCGACGCGGTTTGGACGATCGTCGCGGTCGGGTTCATCGCTTTGACCGACTCGATGACGTGGGTCACGTCGTGCGGATCGGCGGTATCCACCTTGTTGATGACGACGATGTGTGACATCCGGACGTTCAGTTCGCCCGGGTGGTAACGCATCTCGTGTCCGGGGCGGAGCGGATCGGCGACTGTGATCATGAGATCCGGTCGATAGAACGGGAAGTCGTTGTTCCCGCCATCCCACACGATGACGTCTGCTTCGGACTCCGCCTGATGGAGGATGTCGGCGTAGTCAACGCCTGCATACATCACCATGCCCGCCATGACAGGAGCCTCGTATTCTTCCCGTTCCTCGACGGTGGGATTCGAGGCGTCGATGTCTTCGACGGTGGCGAACCGCTGCACCCTCATGGCCTCGAGGTCGCCGTAGGGCATCGGATGGCGGACCAAGGCCACCCGCAGCCCGGCTTCGGTGAGCAACCTCCCGATGTGGCGACTCGTCTGGCTCTTTCCGGCGCCGGTCCTCACCGCGCAGACGGCCACGACCGGCTTGGTCGACGTCAGCATGGTTGCCTTCGGGCCGATCAGTTTGAAGTCGGCGCCGTGCGCCATGGCGATTGATGCCTTGTGCATCACCTCTTCGTGGGACAGGTCCGAGTAGGCGAACACGACCTCGTCGATGTGCTCGCTCTGGATCAGGTCACCCAGTGTCGCCTCATCGACGATCGGAATCCCGTCGGGATACCGATCGCCGGCGAGTGACGCCGGATACGTCCTGTCGGCGATTCCGGGAATCTGGGCCGCGGTGAACGCGACCACCTCGGTCTGGTCGTCGTTGCGGAATGCCACGTTGAAGTCGTGGAAATCTCTCCCTCCCGCCCCCATGATGACGGTCCGTTTCATTGTTCCTCCATTCGGACGCGAGTTGGGACCGGATCCGGGGATCCGGTCCCAACGTCGTTCATTGCCTCATCGTGTCCATCAGTTCGGCGACCGATTCGGGTACCCGTACCCGCGTCGGTGCGTGAGCCCGGGTCCACTTCATCCACACGAACACCGGGATTCCGGCCAGCAGCAGCAACAGCCCATAGAAAGCGACCTCTTGCCCGGCACCGAACACTGCCCACACCGAGTAGGCGAATGCCAGTGCGGCGATGATCACGTCACCGGTGAGCTTCTTGCCGTCGAAGCGGTGACGATCTTTCACGAACAACATCACCTGGGCCGCCGCCGAATAGGCGTACGGGATGAGCGTTGTCAGTGTGGCCAGCAGCAGCGTGTAGGTGAACAGATCCACGAGGCCACGGGTGTAATTCGTGGCCATCAGGATCGTGACGAGCACGCTCGAGATGACCAATCCGAACACCGGTGTTCCGCCCCGTCCCAGCTTCCCGAACGCGGCCGGGAACAGGTGATCCCTGGCCGCGGCCATCGGGATCTGGCCTTGGATGAGGATCCACCCGTTCAGGGCTCCGAAGGTGGAGATGACCGCGCCGAGTGCGACCAGGTTGCCGGCCAAGCCGCCAAACGCCACCTCGGCGGCATCGGCGAACGGTGCGGTCGACTCGGCGAGCGTCGCCGCCGGGATGATCCCCAGAACCGCAATGGTGCTGAGGATGTAGATTGCAGCCGTTCCGATCGTTCCCCAAATCGTGGCCCGCGGGATGTTTCTCGTCGGATTCTCCACGTCCTCGGCCGGGATCGTGGCCGATTCGAGTCCCAGGAAGGCCCAGAGAGTGAGTGCGGCCACCGCCGTGATCGCTCCGAACGCGGATCCTTCGCTCTGATTGAAAGGAGTGAAGTGATCCATGTTCACGAACGCCAGACCGATGGTGGCCATGACGATCAAAGGAAGGACCTTCAACACCGTCGTGATGCCCTGGACGATCCCGGACTGGCGAACGCCCACCGCGTTGACCCAGGTGAGCACCCAGATCGCGCCAAGGGCGGTCACTGCGGCGAGCCACGGCTCATCGCTGATCGCCGGGAAGAAGACGCCGAGGTAGCCGGCGAAGGCCACCGCGATCGCTGCGTTCCCGGCCCAAACCGCTATCCAGTAGCCCCACGCGGTCTGGAATCCGATGAAGTCACCAAAAGCCCGTCTGCTGTACTCGTAGGGGCCGCCGGTCCTCGGGTATGTCCGGCCCAGGCGGGCGAACACGATGGCCAAGAGGACGGCCCCGGCGGCGGTGAACAGCCAGCCGAGCAAGCTGATTCCGCCGAATTGCGCCAACGACGAGGGGAGCAGGAAGACGCCCGATCCGATCATGTTGCCCACGACCAGCGCGGTCGCCAACCAGAGTCCCAACGCCTTTGGTCTCGATGGTTGCGACATGAGACCCACCTCCTTTGCGAGGTCTCGCCCGGAGTGTCCGTCGACGGCCGGCGCCGTGCCAGAGGAAGAAGGCGGTTCCAGAGCGCCGATGGTCTCGGCCGCGTTCCTCTGAGTTTCCGGTAGGTTGGTGCTCGATGACGTCGTTGCTCACGGCCTGCGCCCTTGGGGTGGGAGTCGCGGTGCTGGCCTCGATCGTTCATCGCCTTCTCCGACTCCTGGACCGGCAGGGCTGGATCTTCTACGGCACAGAGCCGCGGAGGCCCATCGGCTACCGGACGGCGATGGCGCTGATGGAGTTCGAGACGCTCTTCAACCCCCCGGTGGAACACGTACTCGAGTATCGACGACACGGCGATCTCTGGATCCAGGTGGGTTCGGCCGACGATCCGGATGGGCGGGGGGATGAGGGCCGTACTTAGGCCGATCGGCAGCGAAAGGTCCTTTCGACCGTGACGTGGCCGGAGCCGCCGCCGTACTTTCAGGGCATCCGACCTCGGAGCCAATGTTGAAGGACCTGCTTCGTATCGCCGATCTGTCGACCGAGGATCTGGTGCGGCTGCTCGATTTGGCCGACAGCATCAAGCGTGAGCCATACCGTTTCGATCGGGTGCTCGACGACGAGTCGCTCTTCGCCTACTTCTCGAAGCCATCGACCCGCACTCGAGTGTCTCTCGCCGAGGCGGTGGCTCGTCTCGGGGGCCAGATCCAGTTCTTCGGGCCTCAGGAGCTGCAACTGGGTCGGGGCGAGACCATCGAGGACACGGCCGCCGTGGTGTCCCGCTACGCCAAGGTGATCGTCATCCGGACCTACTCCGACGACGAGCTCGACCGGTTTGCCGGGGCGGCGACGGTGCCGGTGATCAACGCCCTCACCGACTTGCACCATCCGTGCCAGGCGCTGGCCGACATGATGACGATCCGTGAGAAGCTCGGCCGGATCGCCGGTGTCCGGATCGTCTACGTGGGGGCGGGCAACAACGTCGCCCACAGCCTCATGGAGGCCGGGGCGATGTTGGGGGCCGAAGTGGTGATCGCCACCCCGGCCGGACTGGCGCCCGATCCCGGGATCACGCGGGTGAGCCAGCGAATGGCGGCCACATCCGGAGGCTCGGTGACACTGTCGGACCGTCCTCTCCAGGCCGTTGCCGGCGCCGACGTCATCTACACCGACGTGTGGACGTCCATGGGCGATTCCGAGCAGCATCGTGAGTCCCGCCTGACGGCCTTGCACCCATTTCAGGTCAACGCCGAGTTGATGAGCCGTGCCCGCCCACATGCCATCTTCATGCATTGTCTGCCCGCCCACCGTGGTGAGGAGGTCACCGACGAGGTGCTGGATGGTCCCCAGTCGGTGGTCTTGGACCAGGCCGAGAACCGCCTCCACACCGAGCAGGCTCTGCTCGTGGCGCTCCTCGAAGAATCTCTCACTGGCGCCGCACCAAGCTAGACGTTGGGATGAGGGGGCAGACTTCCATGCATCCAACCCTGGGTGGGACAGGTGGAGGGGGAGGGGGTTGGCGTTCGCTGGTGTAGGGTGCCGGCCGTGATTCTCCCGCCCGAAACGGCCGTCACGTGAAACGTCCTCTGCTCGCCGAGGCGCTCGGCACTGCGCTCCTGCTCTACGCGATCGTCGGGAGCGGGATCGCCGCGGATCGTCTCGCATCCGATGATGCGGTCGCCTTGTTCGCCCATGCCGCGTCGGTTGGGCTGGCGTTGACCGTCCTCATCGCCATGTTCGGTACCGTTTCCGGCGCCCACTTCAACCCGGCCGTGACGCTCGGTCTGTGGCGGGCAGGCATGATCTCGACTCGCCTGATCGTCCCGTACATCGGTGCCCAGGTAGCAGGGGCGATCGCCGGGGTGGTGGTGGCCAATGTGTCGTTCGGAGTCGACGCCTTTGCGGTCGCCGCCACCGATCGGATGACATCAGGCACATTCATCTCTGAAGTCATGGCAACACTCGTGTTGATGCTGTTGATCTTGATGCTCGTGCGCGCAGGCCGCGCCGGCTCGGTGGCGCCGGCCGTGGGAGCGTGGGTGGCAGCGGCGATCTTCGCCACGTCGTCCACCGGATTCGCCAATCCGGCCGTGACGGTCGCCCGTGCTCTCACAGACACCTATACGGGTATCGCCCCCGGGTCCGTCCCCGGCTTCGTGCTGGCGCAACTAGTCGGCGCAGGACTCGCCGTTGCCATCGGCATGTTCTTGATCCCACGGTCGGAGATGTCGACTTGAAGCCGGGCGTCCTGTTCCTGTGTGTCCACAATGCCGGCCGCTCCCAAATGGCAGCCGGGTGGATGAGACATCTCGCGGGTGATCAGGTCGAGGTCTTCTC
>JAOUGY010000066.1 GCA_029865445.1 Acidimicrobiia bacterium
TTGTGAGAATCTCGTACGAAGATCGACACGGTGACCGCAGCCGCAGGGTGATCGAACCGCTGGCCGTCGTGGGCGTCGGCCCCAACTGGTATCTCCTCGCGTGGTGCCGGCTTCGAGATGCGCACCGCAGTTTTCGCATGGACCGGATCAGCGACACTGTCATCACACGGGAGTCGGCGCCCGAGCGGGAGATGCCGGAGATCGAGATCGAAGGACTGAGGATCCGCCCGATATTCGAATAAACACCGACAGGACGCTGTCGCAGCCTTCCCGCAGTATCGGCTCGTGCCATCGAGAAAGGAGCAAGAGATGAGCACGAGCATGAGCACGGAGACGATGACAGCGCGCCCGGTCACCTGGTTCGAGGTGCACACGGGTGATCCGGAGCGAGCACGATCCTTCTACGGCGAGGTGTTCGGTTGGGCCTTCACACCGGAGGTGCCCGGCTACGACCTCATCGGCATGGGCGATGCCGCACCGATCGGCGGCGGCATGGCGTCGACCGGCCCGGCCCACACGCCGATGACGGTGTTCTCCGTCCAAGTCCCGGACGTCTCGGCCGCCCTCGAGGCCGTGGTGGCCGCCGGAGGTTCGATAGTCGCTCCGCTTCAGGAGGCCCCGAACGGCCTGGCGTTCGCCTACATCGCCGACCCGGACGGCAGCACGCTGGGAATCTGGACGCCGCCCCCGGCATGAGTTGAGCCCCGCACCCGCGGGGCTCACCCCAAGATCGAGAACTCGATCCTCCGGTTCTGCGCTTTGCCTTCCTCGGTGTCGTTGGAGGCGATCGGTTGGCTCTCCCCGTAGCCGATCGCCGTCAAGAGCTCCGAGTCCAAGCCTCCCGACTCCAGGTAGTCGACCACGGCCTGGGCCCGGGCCTCGCTGAGCGCGAGGTTGGCGTCTTCGGCGCCGTCGGCGTCGGTGTGTCCGCCGATCTCGATCCTCACCGGATTCGCAAGGAGGTAGTCGATGGCGCGGTCGAGTTCGGCCTGGCCTTCGCTCGTGATCACGGCTGACCCCACCTCGAAGGTGATCGGCGCAAGTTCGAGGATGTCGTTCACGTCGGCGAGAACGAAGCCTGGTGGTACGAGCACACCTTCGAGAGCGACGATCGGACCATCGGTCGATGCGATCGGGACGCCGTTCACGTCCGCGTCGGTGACCGTGACCTCCGCCCCTCCAGCGGTGATGTACGACCCGCGGCCTGACATCGACCCAGGCACCAGGTGGTATTCGAGCAGGGTCGTGAGCCGGTCCGGATCGGACAGGAGTTGGTCGAGCACCCCCTCGGGGAGTTGCGCAAAGGCGTCGTCCGTGGGGGCGAGCACGGTCACATCTGCGCCGTCGAGCGAGAGTCCGGCCACCTCGAGGGCATCGAGGAGTGAGCCAAATCGACCGTCTGCCGTCATGAGGTCCACGGCGCCTGGTTCCTCGACCGCGATCACGCGCCTCATGACGTAGACGTATCCGTCGCCGGCTTCGATGGGGCCTTCGTCCACACTCGAACCTCCGACCGACGACTCACCTGTACGGACGATGTCGCCGCTCATCATCTTGAAGGTGTACCCGTCGGTGCCTGCGAACTGATCCATTTCGACTCGTCCGGGGCGCACGTGCCGGAGCACGAACGATGACACGTCGGCGCCGTCGGCCGGCAAGCCGACCAACGCCATTGCAGAGTCGGTGGGAGCGAACACAGTGAAAGCGCCTGTCGACAGCATGTCCTCCAGTCCGGCTTGGTCGATGAGACCGGTGAACGTCGCAAACCGAGGATCGTCTCGAAGAACATCGACGAGTGTCTGACTGGTCGTCGAGGTTGTCGCCGGCGGCTCGGCCAGCGTGCTGGGAACCGGGCTTGCTTCGAAGTCGACCTCACGGAACAAGAGGACTGCGATCACGGTGACCAGTGCCACGAACAGCAGGCCCCAGAACAGGGGTAGACCGCGGTCGTCTTCTTCACCGTCGTCGAGGTGCACTGTGTCTGCCATCGCGCGGAGGCTACAGCCGGCACACCACGGGCCGAAAACGGCTCGGCGTTGACGATTCGGCAATGGCTGGGCATACTGGCACTCCAATGAAGGCCACCTCGACCGCCATCATCATTATCGACTAGGCGTACGCCACGACCGGCGTGCGCTCCCAACCCTCTGCCCGGCAGGGGGTTTTTTCATGGAGTGAACATGACCAGCCTCGAGATCTACGACACCACGTTGCGAGACGGATCCCAGCAAGAGGGGATCTCGCTGACCGTGAGCGACAAACTCCGGATCGCCAAGCTGCTGGACGACCTCGGTGTGGGATATGTCGAAGGAGGCTGGCCCGGCGCCCTCCCCAAAGACGACGAGTTCTTCAAACGAGCCCGCACCGAGATCGACTTCAAACACGCAACCCTCACGGCGTTCGGATCGACACGCCGGCCCAGGGTGACCGTGACGGAAGACCCGCAGCTCGACGCTCTACTCGCCGCCGAAACAGAGGTCATCTGCATCGTCGGCAAGGCATGGGACTATCACGTGTTGGAGGCACTTCGCACCGACCTGGACGAAGGTCTGGCGATGGTGGGCGAATCCATCGAGTATCTGAAGCGATTGGACCGAAGGGTCTTCTTCGACGCCGAACACTTCTTCGACGGGTACCGGTCTGACCGCCACTTCTCCATGAACGTCCTCAGGACCGCCTACGACGCCGGTGCTGAACGGCTCGTGCTGTGCGACACGAACGGAGGGACCCTCCCCCACGAGGTAGAGCGCATCGTCGAAGACGTCATGACGGCCATTCCGGGGGCCGACATCGGCGTGCACTTCCACAACGACGCCGGGACCGCCGTCGCATCGTCGCTGGCCGCAGTCCATGTCGGTGCCCGCCAGATCCAAGGCTGCGTGAATGGATACGGCGAACGAACCGGCAACGCCGACCTGTGTGCGGTCATCCCCGACCTCGCCATCAAGATGGGGATCCCTGTGGTGAGCGACGACCAACTGGCCATGCTCGCCCCGATCTCGCACCACGTGGCAGAGGTCGTCAACATCACGCTCGATCCGCACCGCCCCTACGTTGGCTCGTCGGCGTTCACACACAAGGCAGGGCTGCACACCTCCGCTCTCGCCCGCCGACCCGACGCCTACGAGCACACCAATCCGGTTTCGGTCGGAAACCGCACCCGGATGCTGGTGTCCGAGCAGGCGGGCAAGGCTTCCATCTTCAACAAGGCGTCCGAGCTGGGGTTGGACATGGACGACGCTCTCGCCAAGCAGGTGCTCGATCAGGTCAAGGAACTCGAACACAACGGCTATCACTTCGAGGCCGCCGACGGGAGCTTCGAACTGCTGGTCAGGCGAGCCACCGGGTGGGAGCAGACGTTCTTCGAGTTGGAGTCCTTCCGCACCTTCATCGAACGCAGAGCGGATGAAGCGGTGGTGGCCGAGGCAACCGTCAAGGTCCATGTGGGTGGTGTGCGGCGAGTGACGACCGGCGAGGGCGATGGCCCGGTTCACGCTCTGGACCAGGCGCTGAGGGCAGCGCTCCTCGACACCTATCCGGCCGTGGGCGACCTCCGGTTGACGGACTTCCGGGTCCGGGTCCTCGACTCCTCGGACGGAACGGCCGCCAAGGTCCGCGTCCTCATCGAGACATCCGATCACGAGGGTTCGTGGGGCACGATCGGAGTACACGAAAACATCATCGAGGCCTCGTGGGAGGCACTTGCCGACGGCATCGTCGTGGGACTGTTGCGAGCCTGATCACTCTGGCGCAAGGAAGCAGTCAGGCCCCACCCGACGCCACCGCAGCCCGCCTTCGCATCCTCATCACCAGGTAGATCACCATCCCGACGACTTCGATCGGAAGGTCGTCGGCCACGATGGCGACGAGGGACCGAACAAAAGGGTTTCGGGGTCGGATCCGGCCCACCTCTTGCCCGTCGCGCACGAGTCGTACTCCGTAGCCGAGCCCGATCCTCTCGGCCAGGATCGACCCACCAGGCCAGTCCACGGAATAGGAGGTACGGAAGGTGCCTGCCGGTTCGGCCGTCACCGGCGTCGCCGCTCCATCCAGGCGCCACCTGCGCGAGCCCGCTCTGACGATAGAGGAGACCGTCTCCCCCACCTCCAGTACGCCCGGTCGTCCCCACAGACGATGCGCGACGGCACCCACCCGAGTGCCATCGCAGTTCAGGATCAGGCGAAAGCTGAACGGCGACGATGGCGTGGCACCAATCCTCACACGGGCATACCCAGAAGACGGCGGGTCATCCAGGCCGTGGCGCCCCAGAGGATCTCACCCTCGAGTTCGTAGAACCACACGTTTCGCCCCTGCCAGTCCTCTCTCCGCCAACCGCCCTCGTCCGACAGATCGGCGAGCAGCGGAGTCAACACCTTGGCGACCTCGCGTTCGGAGGGCACGAATACAGGATCGGGGTCGAGACGGCCAACCACGGGCACCACCATGAGAGGAAACCGAACCGTGTCCACGGGCGGCAGGAACCCGAGAATCTCCACCGACGCCGGGGCGATCCCCATCTCCTCGTGCGCCTCACGCAACGCAGTCCCGATCGGTCCGTCGTCCTCGGGATGGGGTCTGCCCCCCGGGAATGCCAGGTGGCCGGCGTGGGTGGGCATCGTGTCGGGCCGCTTCGTCAATACGATCCGGATCTCACCGCGGGCGTCCTCGTACAGCGGTGCGAGCACGGCGGCACGCGCTTCTCCGGCGTACGCCGGCGGTTGTGATGCAACGACGAGACGATCCCACACCGAACGCATGGTACGCCGTGGCGCCACAACGGATAACCTTGCGCCGATGGTTCCGGAGCGGTTGACCACTGAACGATTCGAGTTGCGCCGCTTCACGCGCCGCGACACCGACGGACTCGCCCTCGCGGTGCGGAGGTCGCTTCCCGATCTTCAGCTGTGGTTGCCGTGGGCCCACCCGGGTTACGACCGCGACGAAGCTGCCGCCTACGTCCGGGATTCGACCCAGTCGTGGCGGGAAGGACGTGCCTTCGACTTCGCCATCCGTCCCCTCGACGATGACGACGGGCACATCGGCAACATCTCGATCTGGCAGGTGACGCGCATGGGTCGAGCCGGCGAGATCGGATATTGGATCCGCTCCGACCGTACCGGGTTGGGCATCGCCACCGAAGTGACGGCACGCGTGATGGCCCTCGGTTTCGAACGCCTCGGGTTCCACAAGATCAACCTTCGAATCGCCGTGGGAAACAAGGCGAGCGAGCGGGTGGCCGCAAAACTCGGGTTCACGAGAGAGGGCGTGCTCAGAGAAGAACTGTTGATTCGCGGCCGATGGGTCGACCACACGCTCTATTCGATTCTCGAGCACGAATGGCGGACGGCCAGGACCGAAGCCATCCGCGGGTGATCAGCCCCCGGCGGCCTCGACGAGAACCTGGGTCGCCCGACCGAAGAATCCCGAGATGTCGGGCAACACGCCCACCAGAATGGTGACTACCGCCGCCACCCCCAGCACCCACACGAGTGAACCGGCAGGCGCATCCTCGAACGTCTCGGCGCCTTCGGGCGGAGACTCGAACCATATGGTCTTGGCGATCCGGGCGTAGTAGTAGAAGGCGATCACGGCGTTGATGGCCGCGATCACGGCAAGCACACCGCCGGCGAGCCCACCGGAACTGATGACGGACTGGAACATGACGAACTTGGCGAACCACCCTGCCAAGGGTGGAATCCCTGCCAGGGAGAAGAAGAAGATCGCCATGAGCACGGCCAGCCGTGGGTCTCGACGCCCCAGCCCGGCCCATCCGGCGAGTTCGGCCGTGCCGGTCCGACGAGCCGCAACGATCACCGCCGCAAACGCACCCAGGTTCATCAAGGCATAGATCATCAGATAGATCACCGTGGCCTGCAGACCCTCGCCGAGCTTGTCCCTTCCCGACACCGCGGCGCCGGCGAACGGCACGAGCATGAATCCCGCTTGGGCAATCGAGGAGTAGGCGAGGAGGCGCACCACATTCGACTGCCGGAGGGCGGCGAGGTTGGCCACCGTCATCGACAACGCCGCCAACGCCCACAAGGCCGGCCCCCAGAAGGTGACGGCGCCGGGAACCGCCAGGTACACGACGGTGAACAGCGCCACGAAACCGGCCGCTTTGGAGCTCACCGACAGGTAGGCGGTCACGGGAGTCGGGGCACCCTCGTACGTATCCGGTGCCCAGAAGTGGAACGGCACCGCCGACACCTTGAATCCGAACCCGACGAGCATGAACATGATTGCCAGACCCAGCAGCGGTTGCATGTCGGGGTCTCCGGCCATGATGGTGTCGACGGCCACCGAGATCTCGCCGAACTGCACGGCTCCGGTGACGCCGAACAGCATCGACATGCCCCACAGCAGGATGGCGGTGGACAGCACTCCCAGGATGAAATACTTGAGCGACGCCTCGTTCGAACGGATGTCACCTTTGCGCCACCCGGCGAGCATGAACAGAGGGCCGGTGGTCAGTTCGAGGCCGATGAACAGGACGATCAGGTCTCGCGACGAGGCCATCACCATCGATCCGAGGATGCTGCACAGCAGGAGCAGGTAGTACTCACCCTGGTAGTAGCGGTCGGACTCCACATAGCTGACCGACATGAGCAGGGTGATATACCCTGCGACGAGGAACAGACCCTTGAGGACGAGGGCGAAATCGTCGACGACGAACGACCCGTCGAACATCGAAGCGCGGGCATCGCCAGCCCAGATCACGATGAGCGGGATCGCCGCCAGCGTCACGCCGAGGACGGCCACGGTCGCCGTCCAGTACTTCAAGCGGCGGGGCAGGAACAGGTCCAGGCTGAGCACGGCCAGGATCGTGACCGCAACCACGATCTCCGGCAGCAAGGCCAGGTAGTCGATCTCCCAGCTCATCTCGGGGCGTCCCCACCGTCAGCCATGATTCAGCTCCCGCTCACATCGAGCGACGCGGTCGAATCGACTGCGTAGGCGTTGTCGACCATGTTGACCACCGCGTCGGTGGTGGCGCCGAACACGACCTTCGGATAGAAGCCGATCACCACGATGAGGATGATCAGGGGAACCCAGGCCGTCATCTCGTACCGGTCGACATCGTGGAATTCGTGGCCCACCCATTCCTCGGACGGCTCACCCAGGTTCACCTTCTGCAACATGAAGAGCATGTAGCCGGCCGTCAGAACGGTTCCGATGGCCCCTGCGACCATCGCCCCTCGGAACAGACCAACCGAGAGACCGTCGAGGGGATTGAATGCCCCCAGCAGGGCCATGAACTCGCCCCAGAATCCCGCCAGACCCGGCAGACCGAGCGAAGCCATCGCGGTGAAGCTGAGGATGGCGCCCAGCCGCGGCATCAGCTTCAGGTTGCCGCCCAGCCTCGACATCTCACGGGTGTGGTAGCGGTGGTGCATCGACCCGGCCAGGAAGAAGAGGAGGCCGGTGATGAGCCCGTGGGCGACCATCCCGATGATCGAGGCGTTGATGCCCACATCGGTGAGGGTGGCGATGCCCAGCATCACGAAACCCATGTGTCCGACCGACGAGAACGCGATCAGTCGTTTCACGTCGGTCTGGGCGAGACACGCGAGCGAGCCGTAGATGATCCCGATGACACTGAGGATGGCGATGGTCGGAGCCCAGTCCTTGGCCGCCTCGGGAAGCACGGGAATCGCGATCCGGATGAATCCGTACGAACCCAATTTCAGGAGAATCGCCGCCAGCAACACCGACCCGACGGTTGGAGCGGCCGTGTGGGCATCCGGGAGCCAGGTGTGGAGGGGCCACATGGGAACCTTCACTGCGAATCCCAGGAACATGGCGCCGAACACCAGTCCCGCGATCCCCCACGAGGCGAAGTCCCCGGCCGCACCGTGAGCGGCAAGCGTGGGAATGTCGAACGTCCGGCCGCCGAACTCACCCGACTTGAAGTAAAGGGCGAGGAAGCCCAGCAACATGAAGGCCGAACCGAAGAGAGTGAACAAGAAGAACTTGATCGAGGCGTAGAGCCGGGTCGGCATCTCCTTACCGAAGCCGGGTATCTGACGCATCGACTTGTCGCCCCAGATTCCGATCATGAAGTACATCGGCAACAGCACGACCTCGAAGAAGATGAAGAACAGCACGAGGTCGAGCGCCACGAACGTGCCGTTCATGCCGGTCCCGAGAATCAGCATGAGGATGAGGAACGCCTTGGGGTTGCGCGGCTCCTCCCAGTGATTCCACGAGTAGATCATGGCGAGGACCAGGATGAAGGTGGACAGCACCAACAGCGGCAGGCTGATCCCGTCGACCCCGACGTGGTAGTTGGCCCCGATCGCCGAGATCCAAGGCACGTTCGTCTCGAACTGGTACTGCTCGGCTGCGCCGAGATCGAACCCGAACGCCACGATCAAGGACAGGCCAAAGGTGACCACCGCCACCAGCATCGACCACTGTTTGACGGTGGATTCGCGTTCCTTCGGGATCGCCAACGCCGCCAACGCTCCCAGGATCGGGAGGAAGACGATCAGGCTCAGCCCCCAACCGTTTTCGAACCAGTCCATCGTCGTTTGCCTCTCTCCTTCGACTGACTATCGGAAAATCGCCACGGCTGCCACCAGCACGAGCGCGCCCACCATGAACCCGGCGGCATATTGCTGAACACGGCCCGTCTGGAGCTTCCTCATCGCGGACCCGGCGGCGTCGCTGGCCATCGCCACACCGTTGAAGAACCCATCGATTCCCCTCTGGTCGACGCCACCGTAGACGAATCGCCCGAGCGCCATGGTGATCGCACCGACGCCGTTGACGATTCCATCGAGAATGTAGGTGTTGACCCAGTTCATGGCCCGCGCCGCCGGACCCATGGTGAACCCGACGATGGCCCAGGCGATGTGATCCATGAAGTACTTGGCCCGCAGCAGGGGATAGAGCACCGGGATTTCCAACCGGTCCCGGGCCTCCTGGGTGTCGGCGTCCCTGCCGAACACCAGCCAGCCGAGAGCGATCCCGAGTACCGCGGCACCGAGACCGATGGCGGCCAACCCCCAATCGGGCGCCTCGGGGTGGTGATCACCAAGCGGTACGACCCTGGCCGCCAACCAGGTGGTGAAGTTGTGGAACGATCCGAACTCGAGGCCGGGGACGTTGAGGAACCCGGCGATCACCGACGGGACCGCCAGCACCCACAGTGGTCCGGTCATGATCGTCGGAGACTCGTGCGGATGTCCGTGACCCTTGTAGGTCCCGAAGAAGGTGAGGGCGATGGCGCGTGTCATGTAGAAGGCGGTCACGAAGGCGCCCGCCACCGCCACCCAGAAGACGAACGTGTACCCCTCGTAATCGAGCGTCGCCAGGATCTCGTCCTTCGACCAGAATCCGGCGAGCGGGATGATGCCGGCCAGCGCGAGCGACCCGATGATGAAGGTCCTGAACGTGTGCGGCATGTCCTTTCGGAGCCCGCCCATGTCGGTCATGTTGTTCGAGTGGACGGCGTGAATCACCGACCCGGCTCCCAGGAACAACAGTGCCTTGAAGAAGGCGTGGGTGAACAGGTGGAAGAGCCCGGCCGTGTACCCGCCGGCGGCTACCGCGGTCATCATGTACCCGAGCTGGGAGACGGTGGAATAGGCGAGCACCTTCTTCAGGTCGTTGGCGACCAGGGCCAGGAGGCCCATCGCCAGCAGCGTGATCGCCCCGATGCCGACCATCAGCCCGCGCACGGTGATGATGCCACCGAGGATCTCCGCCTCTCCCGCCATGTACTGGTACACCGGGAAGAGCCGGGCCATCAGATACACGCCGGCGGTGACCATCGTGGCGGCGTGCATGAGCGCAGAGACGGGGGTGGGACCGGCCATGGCATCCGGAAGCCAGATGTGGAGCGGGAACTGTGCCGACTTGCCCATCGCACCCAAGAACATCAGAAGTGCCCCCGCCACCGCAACCGTCTGGAGCCCGGCCTCACCGGCGGCGGCCGCCTCGTTGATGTGGGTGAATCGGAAGTCGCCGATGCCCATCCCCAAGAAGATGGCGCCCAGAATCAAGCCGACGTCGGCGACCTTGTTCGTGAGGAAGGCCTTGTTGCCCGATCGGACGTTGTCGAGGTCCTCCCAGTAGTGCCCGATGAGCAGGTACGACGCCAACCCGACACCTTCCCAACCGATGATCAGCTGGATCAGGTTGGGGGCGCCCACCAGGATCAGCATCGCTCCGGCGAAGAGGGAGAACGAGGCGAAGAACATCGTCACCCGCACATCCCCGTGCATGTACCCGAGGGCGTAGATGAACACGAGGAGGCCGACGAATGCGACCACCCAATACATCATGATCGAGAGCCCGTCCACCATCCACCCGAGTTCGAATACGAGGTCGCGGCCCTCGAAGAGCCCGATCCGGCCGATCTCGAAGATGTGTGTGTCGTTGAGGATCCCGCCTTGGGCGTTCTGGAAGAACAGGATGGTGGCGATGACGAGGTTGAGCCCCATGGCGGCGACAGCGAACTCGCCTCCCTTGTACTTCATGTTCTTTCCGAGCCAGATGATCAGGAGGAAAGCCACGAACGGCGACACGAGCATGAGCCCGGCCCACTGGGTCGCAGCACCACCAGCCGCCAGCTCGACGGCATGCTCTGCACCTTCTTCGGCGGCGAGCACGAGCGGGTTCATCTGGTCTCTCTCCTGGACACGGGCGAATTGACGATCGTCATAGCTTCATGAGGTTGAAGTCGTCGACATTGGCGGATCTGCGGTTCCTGAAGATCAGAAGGATGATGGCGAGCCCGATGCCCACCTCGGCGGCGGCGACGGTGATCACGAAGATGGCGAAGATCTGGCCGAGTGCCTCCGGAGTGCGCAGGACCGACTCGAAGGCGATCAGGTTCAGGTTGACGGCGTTCAACATCAGCTCGACGGCCAGAAGCACCATCACGGCGTTGCGCCGGACGAGCAGGCCGTAGACGCCGAGCGAGAACAGCGCCGCCGCCACGACCAAGAACTGATTGACGATCATCGGGGCACTTCCCTTCGGGCCGTGCGCGGTGCGCGATGGGCGGTGCGCAATGCGCCGGAACCGATGGCCCAGCACTGCGGACGGAGGTTGCAGCCGCTCATACCGCTCCCCTCTCTTCTTCCTCGGCGGGTGAGAGGTCGCGGCGGGCGAGTGTGATCCCACCGATGAGGGCCGCCAGGAGGATGAACCCCACCACCTCGAACGGAAGCACGAACCGGCCCAGCAGGCCTTCGGCCAGTGTCTCCGTCGGCGTCGGGTCACCGACGCGGGCGACCTCGGTGTTTCCGAAGGCGAGCAGAGAGGTGTAGGTCAACACGGCGAACGTCGCAAGGGCCACGACTGCGGCCACCGGTCGCGCCTTCTTGTTGTCGAGGCCCACATCCCGAACCACCGGCGCCCTCGTGATCATGATGCCGAAGAGGAAGAGGACGATCACCGCACCGATGTAGACGAGGACGACCGTCCACGCCACGAACTCGGCCGACAACAGCAGCATCAGCGCCGCCGACCCGGCGAGGGCGCCAACGAGGAAGAGAGCGGCATGGACAACGTTCTGTGACGTGACCACCCTCACACCGCACAACAGGACGGCGGCGCCGATCGCCAGGTAAACCCAATTGACCGGGTCCGAGAGCCAGACGTCGAAGGTCATCGCCGGCTCACTTCTCCAACTCGGGAGCCGCCGCGACCGTACCCAACCAGTCCTGGAGCCGCTCTTTGTCGTGCATCATCTTCCCCATGTCGTACTCGCTGAACTCGTACTCGGGACTCCAGAAGAGGGCATCGAACGGGCACACCTCGACACAGATCCCGCAGTACATGCACAGGGCGTAGTCGATGTCGAAGCGGTCGAGCGTGGCCCGTACCTTGACGCGGCCGCCCGGCTTGTCGGGAGCCTTCTCCTCCTTGTGACCTTCGATGTAGATGCACCAGTCAGGGCAGTTGCGGGCGCAGAGCATGCACACCGTGCAAGCCTCTTGATCCAGGGCGATCACGCCCCGAGCCCGCGGTACCGGCTCCTCCTTGACCTTCGGGTAGTTGACGGTGCGGAGATGCTCTTTTGGCTTGAAGATCGTCTGGAGCATCGTCACGAACGTGACCTTCATGCCTGTCAACAATCCCTTGCCGGGAAAAACGGGAGTCGTCATCAGAACGCCACCTTGAAGATGCCCGTGAGAACGATATTGAGCAGCGACAGCGGGATGAGCCATTTCCAGGCCAGGCTCTGAAGCTGGTCCTCCCGGAACCGGGGGAATGTCCAGCGGAACCAGATCATGAGAAACACCAACGCCCCCACCTTGGCGGCGAGGATCGCCGGTCCGGCCCAGTTCAACATGTCGGCGGGCACGAACGGCGCCCAGTATCCGCCCAGGAAGAGCGTTGCGGCGATCGCCGACATCGAGAACATGTTTGCGAACTCGGCGAGGAAGAAGAACAAGAAGCGGAAGCCCGAGTACTCGGTCACGTACCCCATCACGAGTTCGGATTCGGCGATCGGCATGTCGAACGGGATCCGGCTCAGCTCGGCGAGGGCCGCGATCATGAAGATCACGAACCCGAGAAGCTGCGGGATCACGAAGGGCAGGCCGCCCTGCCACCCGGTCTCGGACAGCCATCCGGCTTGGGCTTCGACGATCCCGTTCAGGCTCATCGTGCCCGCCATCACGACCACACCCACCACCGAGAGCACCAACGGCAGCTCGTAGGCGATGAGCTGACCGGCGGCGCGCAACCCGCCCATGAGCGAGTACTTGTTCGCCGATGACCACCCGGCCACGAGCACACCGATGGTGGAGATCGACGAGATGGCCAGTGCGTAGAAGATCCCGACGTCGAGGTTCTGGACAACCAGATCGGGACCGGCCGGGAGGACTACGAACAGCGCCACCGTCCCGATGAACACGAGCATCGGGGCGAATTTGAAGACTGCCCGGTCCGCTTCGGCGGGAACGAGATCCTCTTTCTGGAAGAACTTCACACCATCGGCGATGAGCTGGGCCCACCCCCAGCGCCCACCGGCGAAATAGGGTCCGACGCGGTTCTGCATCTTGGCCGACAACTTCATCTCGGCGAAGCCGATCACCATCCCGGCCAGCGGGATGAGCGTCGCCACCACCAGCACCTTCAAGACCAACAAAACCCAGAAATTCGACAGGAGATCGGTCACAGCGTTCCCTCCCCAGTCCCCAGTCCCCAGCCTCCAGCCCGAACCCCTTCCGCGACGAAGGTAGACCGGTCAGAGTGGAGGTCTTGCGTGATTTCAAGAAGGTCGTGGCGTGGCGGCGGGCGCATGAACTCGCCCTCTCCCTCTACAGAGTGACCCGGTCGTTCCCGACCGAGGAGCGCTATGGGCTGGCATCGCAGATTCGTCGAGCGGCGGTGTCGATACCGTCGAACATCGCAGAGGGGGCTGGTCGACGGACGCCCGCCGACTACGCCCGGTTCATCGACATCGCTCTCGGGTCCACGAATGAGGTCGAGTATCAGCTCCTCCTCGCCCATCAGCTCGGCTACATCGGAGGATCGGAACACGCCGCTAGGGCACGGGATGTATCTGAGGTGCGGAAGATGTGTATCGGCCTGAGGTCCGCGATCCTCTCCGGCGATGTGCCTTGAGGGGCTGGGGACTGGGGACTGGAGACTGGGGACTCCTGGCAGGCTCATGACAGCGCCCATCACATCACCGGTCCACGTCGCCCAGGACGAAGTCGAGGCTGCCCATGATGGCGATGATGTCGGGCACGAGGACCCCTTCGAGGATCCACGGGAGCATCGAGATGTTCGAGAACGATGCCGACCTGATCTTGAGACGGTACGGACCCTGGCCACCGTCGGAGACCAGGTGGTACCCCATCTCACCCTTGGGATTCTCGGCCCGGACATACGTCTCGCCTGCCGGCACCTTGATGACTTTTGGAACCTTGGCCTGCAGAGGCCCGGAGGGGATCGACTCGATTGCCTGGCTGACGATTCGAGCCGACTGACGGATCTCTGCCAGCCGCACCCACCACCGATCCCAGCAGTCACCGTTGGCCCCGACCGGGACATCGAAGTCGAACCGGTCGTACGGCAGGTAGTTCTCCACTTTTCGCAGATCGAACTTGGCGCCCG
>JAOUGY010000368.1 GCA_029865445.1 Acidimicrobiia bacterium
GATCGGTCGGGGGCTCGCAAGGACCGTGGTCGGGGCCGACAGAATGGTGATAACGGTCGGCGACCGCGACAGCGGCATCCGCTCGTTCGCCACGTCCGGCGAGCAGTGGACCGAGATTCCGTTCCCACAGGAAGCCGACAGAATCTCGGCGCTCACCGAACTACGAGGTTCGATTGTCGCGGTGGGCAACTCCGGCCCTGTCAGCGCGGTGTGGGCGCTCGGGTTCGATGGTTGGGATCGAGCGATCGGACCGCTGCACACGGGTAGGGCGATCGCCGTGGCGGAGACCGAAAACGGGACTGCGCTGATCACGGCGGCGCCGGCATTGGCGATCTACTCCGGAGACTCTGCGCTCGACATCGAACTCCCCGAGACGATCAGTTCCATCGAACCGACCACGGTGGCGGTGGACGGCCAAGGCCGTGTCGTTCTCCTCGGTGTGGCCCCGGTAGGCGGCCGGGACCGCACCGTGGTGCTGCGATCGGTCGACCTCACGGCGTGGGAACAGGTGGGACCCCCTCTCGACTTCCTCGGAACGGGCCTGGGCCACTTCGACGACATGATCGTGGTGTTGGGAGAACCGCATACGTTGTGGGTGGTGAACGGCGACGAACTGGAGGCGATCCCCGCCCCCGACGGCCTCCTCTTGGCAAGCACCTCGGACGGACAGAACACCGTCGCCGTGGGTCTCGACCCGGGCGGCCTCTCATCACGGATCTGGTCGCTCCCTGCCTCACCAGAGTCGGACTGAGATAGGCGCACGACCAAGCCGCTCGGCCCTGATCAGATCCGACCGAGCGCCCACGACTCGAAGACCACGAGGATCACGAGTGTGAGGATGCGGACCGGGCGGTCTCGGGACCGGGGAACGCCCACGATGGCGGCCATGACCGGGATTGCGACGGCGGACGCATCGGTGAGGAAGGCCAGGAACAGGCCGAGCACGACCACTGCGATCCCGCGGGCCGGCCACACGCCCACAAAACCTCTGGCGGCCGTGTACGTGGCGAGCCATGTCGCAGCCGACAACGCCAAGGCTCCTATCAGGGCGATGCCGAGACGAGTCTCGACGTCGGCCACCGCCAGCGCGCCGGCCGCAACGAGGCTCAGCACAGCCAGGATGACCTCGGCAGGGTCACGGTTTTCGCGTTTCACGAGTTGATCATCTCACGGGAAAGCGGTGTCACGCCCGGTTCCCCCGACACGCAAAGTCCAGGTGTGCCATCATCGCAATCGATTTCAGAGGTTTCATACGGGGGCATTGTCATGCAGTTCGGAACCAAGGTGCGTCGGGTCGAAGACGCGGATCTCGTCGCCGGACGGGGACGGTTCGTCGACGACATCGAACCACCGGGCACGCTGCACGCCGCCATCGTTCGCTCCCCGATCGCCAATGGAGCGATCACAGGCGTCGACACCTCCGGCCTGAAGCCCGATGTCCCCCTGTTCACCTTCGAAGACGTCTCTCACATCTCCTGGCCCCACCTGATTCCGGAGTTGCCGGTGCTCGCCCCACTCGCCAACGGCAGGGTCCGATACCAGGGCGAAGCCGTGGCCGCCGTGTTCGGCGAGGATCGGTGGGCCGCCGCCGACGCCCGAGAATCCGTATGGGTCGACTACGACCAGTGGGAGGCCGCAGTCGATCCCATCGCCGCGATGGAGCCGGATGCACCCCTCGTCTACGAAGAGATGGGGTCGAACGTGGTGCTTCGGTCGGCCGTCACTCCGGACGAAGATGTCTTCGCCGGTGCGGACGTGGTGGTGGAAGAGCGCATCAACAACCACCGAATGGCGCCGGGGATGGTGGAGACCCGGGCGATCCTCGCCATACCGGAGAACGACGGGCTCGTCGTCTACTGCGGTCACCAGATGCCGTTCCGGCTTCGTGACCTCCTGGCGTCGGGTCTCGGCCTCGAACCGGACCAGGTGAGAGTCATCGTCCCCGACATGGGCGGCGGGTTCGGGGCCAAAGGAGGGTTCGTCTACCCGGAGTACCCGCTGGTGGCCGCAGCCGCCCTTCGGCTGGGCCGTCCGGTCAAGTACATCGAAACCCGCAGTGAGAACCTGGCGACGACCTGTCACGCCCGCGACCACTCCACGACGATCGGCGTGGCCGCCACGTCCCGGGGTGACCTGGTTGGTCTGCGAATCCGCACCGTGGGCAACCTTGGGGCGGCAGCGATGAACCAGCGGCTGTGCCTCGGCAACACCCAAGCGATGGCCGCAGGGTGTTATCGGATTCCCAAGATCGATTTCGAGATCAAAGGGGTCTTGACCAACACGGCGCCGCTCGGAGCGTTCAGAGGCGCGGGCCGGCCCGAAGCCGCCTACGCCATCGAACGGATCATGGACCATCTCGCACGGCGGCTCGACATGGACCCGGCCGAACTCCGCCGCCGCAACTTCATCCCGCCCGATGACTTCCCCCACACCACCAAGGTGGGTGCCGTGTACGACTCCGGTCGATACGAAGATACGCTCGACCGCGCCCTCGACCGGGCCGGTTACTCCGACATCCGAAGGGAGCAGCAGGAGAACCCCGACCGGATCATCGGAGTGGGGCTTGCCAGCTACCTCGAGGTGACGGCGCGCGGGGGCGAGTTCGGTGCGGTGGAGATGGACGGCGACGGAGCCGTCACCGTCCGAACCGGGAGCTCGCCGCACGGTCAAGGACACAAGACCACGTGGGCCCAACTCGTAGCCGACGAACTGGGGGTGCCGTTCGAGTCGATCACCGTGATCGCCTCGGACACCGCCCTGGTACCGCGCGGATGGGGAACAGCGGGGTCGCGATCTGCACCTCTCGCAGGAACCGCGGCCCAGATGGCAGCGGGTCAGGTCGCCGACCGACTGCGCGAACTGGCGGCCGAGCGGATGGAGGCCGCGGCAGCCGACATCGTTCTGGAGAACGGTGTCGCCCGGGTGGCCGGCACCGACGTGTCGGTGCCGCTCGGAGAACTGGCCGGGGAGGCAGGCGGCCTCGAAGCCGAGGTCGATTTCACGCCTGACGGTGCAGGCGTGTTCCCCTTCGGGACCCACGTCTGTGTGGTGGAGATCCACCCGGACACCGGTGAGATCGAGATCCTGAAGTACGTCTCACTGGATGACATCGGCACGGTCATCAACCCGATCATCACAGAAGGCCAGATCATCGCCGGAGTCAGTCACGGCTTGACTCACGCCCTCTTCGAGGAGGTGCGTTTCGACGAGTCGGGGTCGCTGCTGACCGGCAACTGGACCACCTACCGGATCCCTGCGATCTCCGACGCCTTCGACTTCGACATCGCCCGCACGGAGACACCCACACCGCTCAACCCGCTCGGGATGAAGGGTGTCGGGGAGCCCGGGACGACGGGTGCCACCCCGGCAGTGGCCAATGCGGTGATGGACGCCATGGCGAGGTTCGGCATCACCGACGTCGACCTGCCGATGCCGTACACGCCTCACAAGGTGTGGGCCGTTCTGAGGAGCAAGGTATGACGGTGCGCGTGGATGGCGAGGATCTCGTTCCGGAGGTCGAGCCCCGGGTGGTGCTCGCCGAGTGGTTGCGATCGATCGGCAAAACGGGTGTTCACGTCGGTTGCGACACGTCGAACTGTGGGGCGTGCACCGTGCTGGTGGACGGCCGAGCCGTCAAGTCGTGCACGATGTTCACGGTGCAGGCCGAGGG
>JAOUGY010000369.1 GCA_029865445.1 Acidimicrobiia bacterium
AGCCACCTGCTCGACCGAGGAGAAGGCTTCGGTCGTGCGGAACCTGGGCGCCACCGTGTTCACGAGCCGGGACGGAGCGCTGGCGGCAGAGTTGTCAGAGATCGATGTGGTGGTCGATGGCACCGGCGACCCGGGAGTGCTCGGTCCCGCGCTGTCCGCTCTCGCGGTCGGGGGCCGCCTGGTCGTCGTGGGCACCCATGGCGGCGGGAAGCTCGAGGTCGACCTCGGTGTGATGTACCGGCGCCGGCAGCGGATCATCGGGTCGGCAGGCTCGTCCCGGGCCGACTTCGCCGACGCCTACCGCTTGATAGCCGAGCACGCCATCGAGCCGATGGTGTCGGACACGATCTCCCTCGACGAGGTCGAGAAGGGGATGGAGATGGTTCTCGACCGGAGTCGCGTCGGCAAGGTGGTTGTCGCCATCGGTTGACCTACCACACCTGTGAACCCACTCCCTTCACACCAGTTCGACGGCTCCTTCCCGAAGTCGCAGCGTTGCCTCGTGGGGAAAGGGGGCGGCTGCGGCGATGTGCTCCTCGGCGAACTCTTTCACCCACCCATCATCCTCCTCCAGCGTGGTCCACCCGGCGCTGTTCAAAGACTCTCTCAACAACTCGGCGAAGCGATCGCGATCGAGGTCGATCTCCCGAACCGTGAAACTGGTTGTGCCCTTGTGGCTTGCCAACCCCGACATCGCCCTCTCACAGCCGCAGTCGGGGCAGTCACACACCACCAGCGGCAGGTGGACGAGTTCACCGGGCACCGTGAATGAGAAATCGCCGTCATCCTGGCCGTTGTCGGTCGCCACGAACAGTTTCATGTTCCTCCTCTCTGTGGCCGTGGAACGTATCGAACGGGTATGACGAATTCCGCTGTTCATCGAGTGTCTGGCGCGACGTCACGTCTGGAGCGACGGCTCGAGCGAGGATGCTCAGGCGTCGACAGCCCTCTCGTATTCGTCCCAAGGCGGGTCGGCGAACCGTGCAGCCGGTGTCGTGTCAGCTCTCTGGATGCAGATACCGCGCACGCCCGGCGGGCAGGTGCGTGACCTGCCGAACCTCAACGTCCGTTCGTGCAGGTTGCCTCACCCGCGCCAAGTCCCCATCGGTCACTGAGGCGGAGTCCCTCCACAACCGGCCGCACTCATCGCTGGGCTACCGAACCCTACGGTGCAGCTTGCGACTAATACCCGCTAGTCGGCTCTCACGCGTTTGGTTTGGTATGCCCACATCGCGATCTCGACGCGGTTGCGGGCGCCGAGCTTTGTCAGCAACGATGCGACGTGGGTCTTGACCGTGCTCAGGCCGACGAAGAGCTCGGTGGCGATCTCGGCGTTGGTCCGGCCCCGTGCCACGAGCGCGAGCACCTCCTCCTCGCGCTCCGTGAGCGGGTCGATGGGCTGGACCGGTACCACCGGCGCCTGGTCGGCGAAGGTCGCCAGCAGCCGGCGGGTGACGTTGGGGGCGATCAGCGCGTCCCCGCTGGCCGCCGCGTGGATGGCCTGCACGAGGAGCTCCGGCCCGGCGTCTTTGAGCAGGAAGCCGCGGGCGCCGGCACGTAGGGCGCCGAGGACGTACTCATCGAGGTCGAAGGTGGTGATCACGACGACCGCCATCGGGTCGATCACGTCTGGCCCGGCCAGGCGCCGCGTCACCTCGACGCCGTCGAGCCCGGGCATCCGAATGTCGACGAGGAGGACATCGGGACGCAGCCGGGTTGCAAGGTCGAGCGCCGTGAGTCCGTCCGCTGCCTCCCCCACGACCTCGAGATCGGGTTGGGCGCCGAGGATCATCACCAACCCGGTCCGGACCAGGTCCTGGTCGTCGGCTACGACAACACGGATGCTCATGCCGGCGTTTCCACCGGCAGCACGGCCTCGACGACCCAGCCACCCTCCGGCCCCGGCCCGGCGCAGAGCGATCCGCCGAGGAGTTGGGCGCGCTCGGCCATGCCCAGCAGGCCGAACCCAGGCTCCGAAGCCGGCCCCGGCTCGGTCTGGCCGTCGTCGCTGACGCGCAGCCTGACGGCGTCGCCCTCCCGGCGTACGTCGATGCGAACGCGGGTCGCGCTCCTGGCGTGACGCACCGCGTTGGTCAGCGACTCCTGCGCCAGCCGGTAGAGAGCGGCGTCCACGGGTCGTGGCAGCCGTGTCAACGAACCGGTCAGCGAGACATCGACGTTGGGCGTCGCATCGGCGCGAGCCAGAGCCGGCAGGTCCGCGATGCCCGGCTGCGGTGAGTAGTCGACGGTTTCCTCCTCCCGCAACACCCGCACCATGGATCTCAGCTCCGCCAGGGTTCGCGACGCTTCGGACTCGATTGCGGCCAGGACCTCGGCAGCCTTTCCAGGCTGGGTGCCGGCGACCACGCCACCGGCCTGCGCCTGCACCGCGATGGCCGAGACGTGGTGGGCCACGGTGTCGTGAAGCTCTCGCGCCAAAGCCATCCGCTCCTGGTTGCGGATCTCGCGCTGTTGGCGACGCGAGAGGTCGGCGCGGTAGCGGGACACCGCCGCGAGGGCGACGAACAGCAGCAAGAGGACGCTCCCGCCGAAGACGTCGGCCCATCCCGCGGAGGAGGCGTACATTCCCAGAGCGACGACCCCCGTCACGAAGGCCGTTCCCACGACCATCTCCCGTCCCGAGCCCCACCGCACCAGGGCGTAGAGGAGGATCAGGACGGCCATCATGGCGTAGAGGCCGAGGTCCCCGGCGTGCGCGATCAGTTGGAGGACCAACAGCAGCCCGGCGACGCCCCACCCGACCAGGGCGGCCATCAGGGGGCGGCCCCGCCGCCAGAGCAGGGCGGGCATCAGCGCCAGGGCGAGCACCGTCACCAGGGGGCGCCAGGTCACGCCCGGCCGAACGATGCTCTCAACCAAGGCGGCGACCGCGAACGCGCCCACCAGCAGCCAGTCGAGACGACCGATGGGTGGGGCGTCAGGAGGCCGCGGCTCATGCCAGATGGATCGCCGGGAACCGACCACGGCTCCAGCCTAGGGATCGGGGCGTCTCGGCGTATCCGCCGAAAGAACGAGAAACGGACCATGCCATCGGCCAGGCGAACTCCGGCCTCCGGGCCGATGTGCTCGCCGCCGTGTTCAGCGATCGTGGACCCATCACCACAACAAGGGAGCCAATGATGAGAACACCTCAATCCACCACCACACTTGAAGACCAGCCGATGCCGGTGAGAGCCAAGCTCGCCGCTGCGTGGACGAGCTTCATGTTCCTGTACGTCTACGTGGACATTCTCAACTTCTTCACGCCCGGCGTCGTCGAAGACATCCTCGATGGCAGGGTCTTCGAGTTCGACCTCTCCCAGACATTTTCGACCACGGCGCTCACCCTGGTGGCGATCCCGATCCTCATGATCGTGCTGTCGATGACGCTGCCCCCCAGGGTGAACCGCACAGCGAACCTCGTCGTGGCGTCGCTCTACGTCCCCGTCACGGCGTTCAACCTCGTGGGCGAGTCCTGGCTCTACTTCTACGGCCTCGGCGTCGCCCTGGAATCGATCCTTCTCGCCCTCATCCTGCGATACGCCTGGACCTGGCCCGCGACCGCACGGTTGGCGACCATGGCGACCAGCCCGGATCGTCATGGCGTTGCCGCCCGGCAACGAGCGTGACTCGTCCCCGTCCTGATGGGAGTCATCTG
>JAOUGY010000370.1 GCA_029865445.1 Acidimicrobiia bacterium
TCACGCGTTTTGGTGATCGGCGCTTCCGGCGGTGTCGGCACGTTCGCCGTCCAGATCGCCAAGGCGATGGGGGCAGAGGTGACCGCTGTCTGTTCCACGGCGAAGACCGATCTCGTGCGGTCGTTGGGCGCCGATCACGTGATCGATTACACCGAGCAGGACTATCTCGAGACCGCGGAACGATTCGATGTCGTTCTCGACAACGTGGGGAACCGCCCACACCGACACATCGCCAAGGTTCTCACACCCGACGGTCGGTACGTGATGGTGAGCGGCCCCAAACGACGCTGGATCGGTCCGATCGGCCGGATGGTGACCGGCTGGCTCGCCTTCTCCTTCCGTTCCCAGCAGGTGAAGATCTTCGTCGCCAAGAGCGACGCCGCCGACCTGGCCCATCTCGCAGCGCTGGTCGCGGCAGGCGATGTCGAGCCTGTGATCGGTGGGGAGTATTCACTGGCCGAGGTTCCGGGAGCGCTGCGCCAACTCGGGCACGGCCACACGCTGGGCAAAGCGGTCGTGAACATCGCTGCCTCCCGCGAACACACCCAGGCAGAGAAGGAGGAGACGGTCTGATGCCAGTGCCCCTCTGGGTGGGGAAGCCGAACAAGCGGGTCTTTCAACCCACGTGAGATCAACAAGAGCATTCGTCCTGTCCTGATCCACGAGGGCCGCCAGTCGGGGAAGACCTTCAGGACGCCCCGCGATGCGCATCCGGTCGACGGGCGGCTTCATCTCCATCGCCGTCTACGGACCAAGGTCGGATTGGGTGAGAAACATCTTGGCGAAGGGCGGCGCCCGCAGGCGACGGCGCGCTGATCGATCTGGTGAGCCCCCGCCTGATCGACGGCCACACGGGCTGAGATCGGTGCTGGGACTAAGGCGCCCCCTGCCGTCTTCCGGATCGATGACTACCTCCGCATGGATGTGGCCGCCTGACTCGCCGGAAAATGGGAGCTCTCCACCCCGCCTCAACGCACGAAAGGCAGCCGGTTGCTGCCTTTCGTGCGTCAAAACCGGGATCTGGGAGGAAGAAGCCGGTCGTGACTCGATATTCTATATGATGTAGGGCGACATGACAGCCGCATCGCCCTCCGTCATCGACATGCACGCCCACCTCCTCCCGAGATCGGCGATCGCCGCAGCGGAGACGGACTCCACCTGGTTCGGCTCGACGATCGAACGCGACGAACTCGGGCGCCCCGTCATCGTCACCGGCGAATACCGGGTGGCGATGGGCGGCAAGGCCCACTTCGAGTCCATGGAACGCCGGATCGAGCGAATGGACGAGATGGGTGTGGACATGCAGGTGCTGTCGCTCAACCCGATCCTCTTCCGCTACTACCTGGGCGAACATCACGCCGTCGAGGCGGCGCGGGCCGTGAACGATGAGATCGCCGGCTTCATCGACCAGTGGCCGACACGATTCGCCGGCTTCGGCGCGCTGCCCATGCAGAGCCCTTGGGCCGCAGTGGCCGAACTGGAACGGGTCATGACGATTCCCGGCATGGTTGGCGGAGCGATCGGCTCGCACGTCGGTGGGGCCAACTGGGACGAGCCTCATCTTTTCCCCGTGCTCGAAGCAGCGTCGGAACTCGGCGCGGTCCTCTTCCTTCACCCGTCGGCGTCACGCATCAAAGACGCCACGCCCCGCTATCACATGCGGAACTACATCGGCAACCCGTCAGAGACGACAATCGCCATCGGTTCGCTCATCTTCGGAGGCATCCTCGACCGCTTGCCCCACCTCAAGATGATGTTCGCCCACGGCGGAGGCTACGCCTGCTGGGCCTATGCCCGCTTCGACCACGGATACACGGTCAGGGCCGAGGCGAGGGAACACGCCAGCCGCCTGCCCTCGGACTACCTGGGGATGTTGTGGTACGACTCCCTCGTCCATGGGTCCGACAACCTGCGTCGGGTGATCGAGGTCGCCGGCATCGACCAGGTCGTTCTGGGCACCGACTTCCCGGCCGACATGGGCCAGCCGGATCCCGTGACCTGGATCGACGGCTGCGACCTCGAAGATCGTGAGAAGACGGCCATCCTCGGCGCCAACGCCAAGAAGTTGCTGGGTTGGTCGTGACGCTCGAGCAGTACATGCCTCGAGCAGCCGGTCGGCTCGCCGACCTGTTCGAACGGCTCGATCCTGTATTCGCCGAGGTCTGGACCACCCATCAGCAGCGACTTCTCTCCCGGACCCAGCTCGACCAGCGGACGCGCATGCTCGTGATGACGTCGCAATACACGGTGACGCGAATGCACGAACCGCTCGGCGAGAACCTGGAGGCCGCCATCGAGGCAGGGGTCGATCCAACCCACCTGCTCGAAGCGATCCTCCAGTGCTACGTCTACACGGGCACGTGGATCGTCGCCACAGCATGTGAAGTCTTCGAAAGCGTCATGGCCAGGCACCCGGACGCGGCAAGGTCGGACCCAACCGCAGACGTGAACGCCGGCCGGAACCTCGAAGTCGAACGCTCGACCTGGTCGGCCACCGACGCATCCGATGTTCGCGTCGACCGGATCATCGAGACATACGGATGGCACGGGTTCTCGAACGGGCTCCGCCTCCGCCCCGGCCACCACATCAACCTCGTCGACACCTTGGATGCGCTCGACCCCGACTACCTCCGCGCGTGGCTCGACGCCGTCTACGACGGCATGTATGGGCGAGGTGTCCTCGACGATCGGACCCGGTTGCTGTGCGTGGTGGGGGCAACCCTCGCACTCGGCGAGAAACATCAGTCGAGACGTCACATGCGGGCAGCCCTTCGTGCCGGTGCCGCTCCAACCGAGGTGCTGGAGGTGGCATTCTCGACCACCGCCATCTTCGGTCATCCCCACGTGATGCCGGCGGTGCTCGACGATCTGATTCGGATCCTCGACGACGAGGGAAGGATCTCGGAGCTGATCGCCGCCGATCGCATCGACTCCACACGGGCAATCGTGGCGGCCAGGGTCGCCCGGCGCGAGGGCGTCCAGGACGACATCAGCGAGACGCGATGACGCGCATCGGGATCCTCGGCGCCGGAGCGATAGGGACGAGTGTGGGGGCGGATCTGACCGAGGCGGGATTCGATGTGGCGTTGGTGGATCAGTGGCCCGCCCATGTGGAAGCACTGAAACGCGACGGGGCCCGGGTGGTCATGCCCGACCTCGACCTGGTGGTACCGGTCAAGGCGCTCCATTTGTGCGAACTCGCGTCCGAACGTCCCACCTTCGATGTCGTGTTTCTCGCAGCCAAGTCGTACGACACAGCGTGGCTTGCGAGCTTGATCGCTCCCTACCTGGCGAGCGAGGGAGTGTTCGTCGGGCTCCAGAACGGGATGAACGAAGAGACGATCATCCAGATCGTGGGACCCGAGCGGACGGTGGCGAGCGTCGTCGAGCTCTCGGCCGAGATCTACCGGCCGGGATATTGCCAGCGCGACACCACCAGAGCCGGGACGTGGTTCGGTGTCGGTGAGCTCGACGGAGCCTCGACCTCACGGATCGAGGAGGTGGCTTTCCTCCTCCGCCATTCCGCCAAGGTCACCGTCACCGACAACGTCCTGGGGGCGAAATGGACGAAGCTCGTCGCCAACTCGATGACGATGGGCCCATTCAGCCTGTTCGGGCTCAAGAACTGGGATGCTGCGGCACTCCCCGGGATCACCG
>JAOUGY010000371.1 GCA_029865445.1 Acidimicrobiia bacterium
CCGCCTGAACTCCTCACACGTCGGCCTGTGCCGGCAGGAGGCGCACCAAGGTCCGACCGAGTAGTCGGGAGCGAGCGAGCGGTCCGGGTGCCAGCCTGCGATCCGGTCGGCAGCGGCACGGAGACGCTCGAGAGCGAGCTGCAGCGTCTCCGCATCAAAGGCTGTGCGCCGGCACACGGGATCGCTCGGGCCCAGGTGATGGAGATGAACGGCGAGGGTTTCAGGAGGACGTCCCGTGGCCCGCCTGACGGCCTCGGCGGCCGAGACGGCGTACAGGTCGAGCTCCAACGGACCGTGTTCTCCTGACGCACCTGTGCGATGTTCAACGACCATCGGCGTCCCGTCCGATTCCCGACCCGTCACGTCCAGGATGCCGATGAATGTCACCGCCACCGGTTGGAGGCTCTCGTTTCCTCGTGAGTCGACATGGATGCCCGGCACCATCAGCGTGAAACCGGCCGGGTACTCGACCGTGCGAGCCTGCAACCGATCATCGGCTGCCCACAGGGTCTCGTGGTTGTCCCACAGTCGTCGCAACTCCGACGCTTCGGCCGGCGCCACCCGGGCGCACGCCGCCTCCACGACACTCGAAGGATCGTCGGAGAGAATCGCCGACGCCGCCGTCTCGTGGAACACGATGCCGGTTGCCAGGCCTCGCCTCGTCTGGGTCTCCTCGTCGACGTGGACGGGAATCTGGTGGAGACGATCCCAGGCGACGCGTCGCTCACAGGTGCCGAGCCAACCCAACGCGGTCTTCGACACCGAGATCGACCTCGTGGAGACGAAGACCCGGCCTTGACCGACAACCGGGTACTGACCGCAACGAGGCGCAGACGGACACGAAAAACAATGGACACCCGGATTCAGATCTGTCCGGCGGTCGACATCTCTCACGGCCAGTTCGAACAGTTCTTCGAGCCTCGAGGCGGTGTCGGACGACGCCGTCACATCTTCGGCGACCCCGGCTCCGACCAGCGCGTCGAGTGTGACCGCTTCGGGATGGGACGTGACGAGAACCGCGGCATCGTCGGCGCCGGAAGTGCGCGTCCCCGTTCGCAGCCGGACTCGTTCGACAGATCCGTCAGCCCTGGTGAAGGAGACCGTCGGTTGAACGCGCAGCTCCACCCGTCGCTCGTGGTCGAACACCGATGAAGGATCGGGGTTGAGGTCCACTCCAATCTGGGAGTCCTTGGGAAATATCGCCCGCCACCCCGCGAACAACCGCTCGACGACGAGCCGCTGAACCGGGTCCAGCCATCCGACCCGCGCCTCCACGAGCTCCGGCACCGCCTCGACGTCCGGCCGGTCGTCGCCGTACCAGCCGGTGATCAGATCCCGGACGGCCTTCCACCGCTCGAGGGACCAGGCCGGTGACCTCGTGGTCGAAAGGCCCGCCACCGGACACGAGTCCCACTTCCGCCGCAGATTGTCCGGGTTTTCGGTGACATAGGGGCGGTCCACCACCCGGACAGTAGACAAGAACCCGTTCAGGAGAACCCTATCCAGGGTCGATGACGTACTGTGGCCTGGAGTATGTCGCTGCGTTTGACAAGAGGTTCGGCCTCGGTTGCGAAGTTGAGGGTTGTCGGTCCGCTGGTGTGCGAGGCATGCGGACAGAACATCGAAATCGTCAGCAGGACAGTCCGTCCGCACAAGCTCGATCCGACGCTTCAGGTACTCGAGGTCATCGCCCGCTGCGGCAGCCGGCCCAGACCCCACCGCTATCTCGGATGGTCCGACCACGCTGTCTCGGACCCCGAAACGCCGGATATCCCGACGCTCGTCCGCGTCCGCTGAGAGCCGCAGTCGTTCGACCCGCGATCGGCCGCCCCGAGGCGGTCAACCCGACAGTTCAACGGGACCTGCGACCCTGATCGCTCGCAGGTGAATCCAGGAGATCCGCCGTCCTCGTGAGGCCCCGTTTGACGGACCCCTCGAGTGTTCTGAACATTCGACCCAGCGCTCTGGCGATGATGGCAGAGGTGCGGTGGATGACCCGCTTCATGCTCACCGTCAGCCTATCGAAAACCGCCGGGGCGGGGATCGAGCAGGTGGGTTGGACAGCGAGCCCGGTTCAATCAGGCGCCGTCGAACCAGCTGGCGGAGGGACGCGGGATTCTGTGGTCGGCCACCCAGGGTCCGAACGGCTTCCCATCGCGGGCGTACAAGGGCGAACCGGCGCCGGTCCGGTATCGCGGCAGCGTGCGCTGCCTGGGATCGGGGTCGAGACGCACCCCCAACACCATCAATGCGAAGCCAGCAGCGATCCCGATCGCCGACCACGCCCAATGAAACTGCGATACCCCAATCGCCACCGCCAGCACGGCAGCGAGCTCGAGGCCGGCTCTCAGAAGGTGGCGAAGAATGCTCCGCATGACTCCCACGGTACCGACCAGAGCATTCATTGATCGTTGCGCCTCGTTCAGCGGCGCTTGTGGAACTTGTACACCTGGTTCACACCGTCGTCCGAGACGTAGATCCATCGGTCGGTGACGTCGACCCCGGACATCAATCCGAAGGGGAAAAACGCCTCCGGGACACGATCGGAATAATCGAGGCCGACGATCACGGGCGAGGTGGCGCCCGTGGCCAGGTCGATCGCCGTCACCTGCTGGAGCCCGGTCTCGACGACGAGGAGGCGGTCACCGTCGACCACCATCCCCTCGAGGCCCTGGAGACCGAAAGCCAGCGGGGTGGCGCTCCCGTCGTCGACGGCCCAGACGATGCCGGTCGCCCAGTCGCCGACGTAGAGCGTGTCACCGTCCGACGCCAGCCCCAGCGGCACGAAGAGCGGCACGCCTCCCGTCATGGTGTCGTCGAGGAGGACCTCGGTTGGATCTTCGGCGTTCACCACGTTGCCGAGCGCGATCTGGGCGGCGACGATGTCGCCGTCGTAGCGGATGGCGTTGGTGACACCGGCGAGAGCCCGCGTGTCGAATGACACCTCGCCGGTCTCCGGATCCAGCACCTGCACCGAGTTGGCGAAACCACTCGAGATGATCAGGTTGTCGCCGTCGGTAGCGACGGTCGTGGCGCCGGCGAAACCGGCTCCGGGTGGCGGGAAGCGGTCATAGAAGGACGTCGTCGGCTGTTTGCCGAGGGTGTAGCCCCGCATCGCGAACAGCTCGGTCACCCATACCGTGCCGTTGGGCGAGACGGCGACGTCGCCGGGCAGCCCGAGACCGCCTCGGGCGATTGTCCTGGTGTGACCGTTGGGATCGATGCGGACGATCTGGTCGTCGATGCCCACCGCGACGAAGAGCACGTCGTCGGTGCTGAAGGCGATGTTGTCGATGGTGCCCTCGACGTCGAGCAAGACGTCATGGGCGTCGGCGCCGGACAGGTCGAGCTTCAGGACAAGGCCTTCACCGATGTTGACGGCGTACGCCTCTCCCAGCGAGTTGAACTTCACCGAAGACGAGACCCCACCGACGTTCGCCACGACATCGAACGAGACCGGGATCGCCGAATCGACGTCGATCTTCAGAACCTCGCCCGTGAAGAACGACGGGGCGTACAGGTAGCCATCCGGGCCAAAGTCGAAGGAGTTTACGGTCAGGGCTCCGTTGATCTCCACCGGGGGGTCGACCAGATCCGGGTCGAGCTCCCAGAGGCCTTGGCCGAGGAATAGTCGATTCACGAACAGTCGG
>JAOUGY010000067.1 GCA_029865445.1 Acidimicrobiia bacterium
GGCCGCGGCGTACACCGCCGCGTGAGAGGACCACACCGGCCCGTCGATGTCCGGCTTGTCGGACTGTCCGTACTGCAGCAGATCGAACAGGAACAGGCGCCGTCCGGCCATGTGTGGCGCGCACACACCGAAATCCGACCAGCCGGTGCATCCCGGCCCGCCCCCGTGAAGAAAGACCACGGGGGTTCCGTCACCCGATCCCATCTCGAGGTAGTGGAGTTGATATCCGCCCGCCTCGAGAAAGCGGGAGTCCGGCTTGGCCGGCCGCGTGAGTGAGATCACTATTCGTCCCCCACCCCGGTGACGTCGTCCGAGGCGTCACGCACCGCTTCTTCCAGGTCCTGACCTTCTTTGGTCCGCTCCACGAGCCGCCGCCATGCCAGGAGCGACGAATCCGGTCGATACAGCCGTTCGGGCGGGGCGTCGGTCGCCTCCACCATCCAGGCGTCGAGGTTCGAGAAGTTCCCATGGAAGTGAGGTCGGATGACGGCCCAGTACTTGAACCGGAAGAGCCACGAACGCCACCCGGTCACAAATCGGACCATGATCCCGACGTACCGGTGCCAGTTCTCGTCCTTGGGTACGTAGAACTCGTAGTGGATGAACTTGGGGTAGGCGATGCGGAGCACGCCGGGCACCGTGATCGAGGCGAATCCCGGAAACTTCTGGCGAACGATGTGTTCATCGGCCTTCTTCGCCCCGCCCGTGTTCCCGAGCTGGGGCGCGTCATCGGAGTAGTTCTTGGGGCGGATCTTCCACCACTTGATGTTCGACCATTCACCCAGGCCCGGGAAGTTCGCGCTCCAGTGGACCTCCTGCTGGACGCGGTAGATCCAGCGACCGTCGGGGACGATCTTGGTGATGTTCCAGGTGGGCATGGCCTTGAAGGTGCGCCATGTGGAGGTGCGGTGGAGGTATTTGGCGTGACCCTCGTCGAATCCGTTCTCGGCGGCGAGACGCCAATTGCCTTCCCGGTCGGCAACACGTCCGCCCATCACGAACGCCACGCTCTCACGGAGTTCCTCCGGCAGTGCCGACTCGGGTGGCGGCGGGTCGGAGTCGCCGACGTAGACCCAGATGAGTCCGAGCATCTCCGTCACCGGGTAGGACTTGACCGCAGCCTTGCCACAGATCGGCGAGTCGGGGCCGTCCGTGATCACGGCCACCAGGTCGCCGTCGGCGAGGTCGAAGGTCCACGCGTGATAGGGGCACGTGATCGTTCCTTCGAACTCCTGGATCCCCAGTGAGAGAGGAACGCCTCGGTGCGGGCAGCGATCGTGGAGGGCATACACCGTGCCCCGGTCGCGCATGAGCATGATGTCCTCGCCGCACAGCCTGATCGCCAAGGGCTTCTTGTTGCGGAGCTGGTTCGACCACAGCACGGGATACCAGTAGTCGCGGAGTCCGGCGGCCGCCGAGTCGTACACGGGCCACTTGGTCCAGTCCGGACGGCCGAGGTTCTTCGCCTTGTCGGCGATGTCCTGCGGTTGGATCCGCAGCTTCGCCTCTTTCTCCGTCACCATGGCTGCTCCTCTCTCACCGACGAACCTCCACCTTCAATCATCGCGAAACCTTCGCCCGGGCGGCCGCCGCGTGTTCCATGTCGGATGCCCTCACCACGATCGACTCGAAACCCATCTCCTCCAGCCGCGCCAGGCGCTCGGCCACGATCCCGGCCGAGCCGACCAGGAGGTATGGGTTGTCGGCCAGGCTGGCGGGATCGACCGAGAAGTCGCCGGCGACCGGGGTCGGGTCCTCGGCGACCCGGTGCAAGAGCATGTCGAGGCGGGTTGCCCCGTGGTCGGTGGCGATCGACACGCGCTCGGAGAGCGTCTCGAAGGTGGCGGAGCCGACACCCTCGACGATGCTTCGCCGGTCGCCCTTTGGCAGAGGCACCCCGATCGAAACGATGTCCGCGATGCGGGCGGCCAGCGCAAGCATTCGCGGGCCTCCTCCACCCACCATGATCGGAGGGCCCGAGTTCTGGACCGGTCGGATCGTGGTTCCCGGGCTGGTCGTGTAGTGGGGCCCGACATGGACGGCGCCACTCCACACGGCCCTGATCGTGTCGATGGCATCGGTGAGGCGGGCGGCCCGTACGGCGAAGGGGTCCATCGTGGTCCCGATCGCGTCGTAGTCGATCTTCATCCACCCGGTTCCGATTCCCAGGACCGCCCGGCCACCGCTCAGGACATCGAGACTTGCCATCTCGCGTGCCGTGATCGCCGGGTGACGGAGGTCGTTGGCAAGCATGTAGGGCCCGACGGTGAGTCCGCTGACGGCGGCCGCCGCCGCCAACGCCGGGATGGGCGAGACGATGTCGTTGAAGTGGTCGGGGATGTACAGGCCGTCGAAACCGAGGGCCTCGGCGCGGGTCGCAATCGTGGTGATGTCGGGCAGCGCGGGGTTGAACGGTCCCACCAGCACACCCATGCGCATGCCGGCTCCCACCGTCACGCGTTCCGCTGCTCTATGACAGACATGACGGCGTCGACGATCTTGTTGTAGCCCGTGCACCTGCACAGGTTTCCCGAAAGCCCCTCGCGGATCGCTGCTTCGTCGGCGGGCACGCCACTGTTGACCAGTGCCTCCGCGGCCATGATCATCCCTGGCGTACAGAACCCGCACTGGGTGGCGAAATGGTCGACGAACGCCTGCTGCAGATCGGACAGGCCATGGGTGGGCGTCAGGCCTTCGATCGTCGTGACGGTACTGCCGTCGAGCTGCGCACAGGCCTTGAGACAGGACACCACGGGTTCGCTGTTCACGAGCACCGTGCACGCTCCGCAATCGCCCGTCAGACATCCCCATTTGGTGCCGACCAGACCCAGGTCGTTCCGCAGGAGGTCGAGGAGGCTCTCGGATCCCTCCACCAACCGCGACACCGGGTCACCGTTCACCATCAGTTCGATTCTCATGCCGGCTCCTCCACCAGTCCGTTGGTCGGGCTGAATCTCCCGACCGGCCACCCGCCGATCGCCCTTCGATATGCGATGCCGAGCGCTCTGGGAACCAAGGCGGCCACGACCGAGCATCGGTAGTCCGCCGAGCCCCGGGCATCCGATATGGGTGAAGATGCCGCAGCCGCCATCCTGCCCGCCTCACCGGCCCGCTCCGGGTCCCACGGATCGTCCGCCATCAGGTCGGCGACGCCGCCGACAACAAAGGGTGTGGGCGCCACGGCGCCCAGCGCCACAGTCGCCGTGGTGATCCGATCGCCATCGACTGCCACCGAGGCCGCAACTCCGACACCGGCGAGATCCATCGACCAGCGCACCGTCTGGCGGAGATAGCACGAACCAAGGTTGGATGGGGCCGGGTACCGCACGGCGGCGACGAGTTCTCCGGGATCGAGGGTGGTGGCCCCCGGGCCGGCGAACAGGTCTGCCAGCGGGACCGTCCGGCCACCATCGGGGCCGGCGATATCTACTTCGGCTCCGTGGACGAGCAGCGGCGGGGGCATCTCGGCAGACGGTGTCGCATGGCACAGGTTTCCACCGAGGGTTGCCATCACCCGGATCTGCACGGACCCGAGTACGTGAGCAGCCTCGGGCACGGCCGTGGATCGTGCAGCCAGTTCCGCGTCGCGTTCGATGGTGCGGATCGATGTCATGGCTCCAATGGTCACGAGGTCCCCGTCGATCCCGACTCCCCGTAAACCATCGAGCCGGCTCATGTCTACGAGAACCGTGGGGTCGGAACGTCCGGTACGCATGTCGAGGAGGACATCGGTACCACCTGCCAGGGGAACCGCGCCCTCCCGGTCGGCCAGCATCCCGAGGGCTTCGGCGAGTGTGCCTGGGATCAGCACCTCAACCACGGCCGGCTCCTTTCACGACGTTGCTCGTTTCGCCCGTCTGGATCCAGTCGAGGACCTTCCAGGGTCGGAGCGGGAACTGCCGGGGTCGAATGCCCACCGCGTCGGCCACCGCGTTGGCCACGGCGGCAGGGACCGGGATGAGCCCGCCCTCGCCGATGCCCTTGGCGCCGAACGGGCCGAGTGGGTCATTCGTCTCGATCAGGTCGACGTGAATCCGGGGCGCGTCCACCATCGTGGGCAGGCCGTAGTCGTGGAGATTCGGTGCCATGAGCTCGCCTACCTCCACCCGAACCGGGAGTTCTTCGGTGAGGGCGAGGCCGATCCCCATCACTGCTCCGCCTTCGATCTGACCTTCCACCGCGGACGGATTGATCGCCCGCCCCACGTCATGCGCCGTCCACAGGTTGAGCAGCTTGACCTGCCCCGTCCCGGGATCCACCTCGACCTCGGCGACGTGAGCCCCAAATCCATACGTGGCCGAGATGTTGCCGATGTATCCCTTGTCCTGGTTCTCCGTCGGCGGGTCGTAGAAGGCCGTGCTCATGATCACGTTGCCCTCCTCCCGCAGCAGCAGCCTCCGGATCGCCTTGTCGTAGGGCATCGCCCTCTCGGGCTCGCTCCGGCTGGAGATGACGCCGTCTTCGATGACGAGATCGTCCTTGCCCAACACCTCGGCGGCCGCCGCCAGCAGCTTGTCACGTGCCCGGCCGGCCGCCAGGCGGGCCGCGTTGCCGGCCACGAATGTGGTCCTGCTGGCATGGACACCCACGTCCCATGGCTTCACGTCGGTGTCGGAGTGGATGACCCGCACTTTCGACATCGGCACCCCGACCTCTTCGGCGACGATCATCGCCAATGCGGTCTCGGAACCTTGCCCCAGCTCCGACGAACCCGAGATCAACGAGATCTGGCCGGAGTCGTCCATCTTGATCATGGCTCCGCACCCGTCGGATCCGTAGATCCGGGCGCCGCCGCCGACGTGGATGAAGGCCGCTGCACCAAGTCCCCGGTATCTGTCCTTCATCTTGCCCCGCCGTTCGTTCCACCCGGAGGCTTCCTTCACCGACTCGAGGCATTGGGTGAGCCCGCATGTCGTGATCTTCAGCCCCTGCGGAGTGACGTCTCCGGCCTGGTTGGCGTTCTGGATTCGAAGTTCCATCGGATCCCGACCGAGAGCGTCGGCGATCTCCTCGAGCTGCTGCTCCACCGCGAAGGTCGACTGAGGGTTGCCGAATCCCCGGACGGAGCCGCCGTACGACTTGTTGGTGTACACGACGGCACATCTCATCCGCGAGTTGGGAACCCGGTACAGCGAGGTGACGGTGTTCATGGCGACGAGCATGGCGTGGCTACCCCAGGCGTTGTAGGCGCCATTGTCCGAGATCACGTGGGTGTCTCGGAACAAGATGTTCCCGTCGGCGTCGGCGCCGGTCCGGAGTTTGAAATGGATCGGTTGGCGGGTCCGGGTCCCGATGAACTCCTCTTCTCGGCTCATGGCGAGCTTGACGGGGCGTTGCGCCGCCTCGGCCAGAAGCACACAGATGAAGTCGTGGGTGTCGATGTCGATCTTGCCGCCGAAACTCCCCCCAACGGGGGGTTGTTTGATGGTGATGTTGCCCCAGTCGAGACCGAGCGTGTCGGCGAGCTCCTTGCGGTACATGAAGACCATGTGCACCGGGCTCCACACGGTGAGGTGTCCTGAACGATCGAAGCTGGCGATGACTACGTGGGTTTCGATGGCACCGGGGGCGGCGAGAGGGCTCGAATACGTCCCTTCGACGATCACCGCTGCTTCCTCCGCCGCCTTGTCGACATCGCCCGTCTCGAAGTCCCATCGCATCGACACGTTTCCATCGATGTCGAGTCGTTCGTCGTGGATGAGAGGGGCTCCGTCCTCGAGCGCTTCGAGAGGATCGACGACGGCCGGAAGGACTTCGTAGACGACGTCGATGAGGCCGAGCGCCCGTTTGGCGGTGGCCTCGTCGATGGCCGCCACGGCCGCCACCTCGTCGCCCACGCAGCGGACCTTTCGGTCCTTCAACGGGAGGTTGTCGTGGCCGTATCCGAAGGGTCGCTGTTGGACGTTGCCGGCGTGAATCACAGCTTTCACGCCGGGGAGGGCCTCCGCCTTGGAGACGTCGATCGACACGATGCGGGCGTGGGCGTGAGGGCTGCGGAGGATGGCGCCGGTGAGCATGCCGGGGATGTCGAGATCGTCGGCGTACTGGATTCGACCGCTCACCTTGTCCGGGGCGTCGAGTTTGGGGAGCCGCTTCCCGACAACGCGCGTCTCGGTCGCCGTCACATGTACCTCCGATGGTCCAAGAATGGTCACAACCATATCACTCTGCACACGATCGTGCGCGAAATGTCACATGTGGCGCCACGCCCGAATATGCTTGGCCCGACTCACATGCCTGCCCCCGACCGTACCGCCCGCAGCCTCGTCACCGATGTCGTCGGCCTCTACATCCGTCCACTCGACGGATGGATAGCCGTCGCCGATCTCCTCACGCTGTTGGAACCGCTTGGTGTCGAACACGCTGCCGCCCGTACGGCCATTTCTCGCATGGTGAAAGACGGGCTTCTGACGAGGACGGTGCGGGGAGGGCAATCCGGGTATGCGCTCTCCTCTCGGGCCCTCCCCTCCATGGAACGGGCCGACCGGCGCATCCTCGGATATGTGCGAGCCGCACGCGGAGACAGGTGGCTCCTCGCTTCGTACTCGATTCCGGAATCCGAGCGGAGGCTCCGCGACCGGCTACGCCGGACGCTCGTGCGCGAAGGTTTCGGTACGTCGACCCGAGGGGTGTGGATTCTCCCTCTCCATCACAGGGATGACGCAATGGCGACTCTCGAAGAAGAAGGTTTCGGCGGCATGATCGACTTCTTCGAGGCCGACCCGCTGACCGACGACGCCGACCTCGTCGCACGGGCCTGGGACCTCCCCCGACTGGCGCGCGGGGCGGCCCGACTCGCGGCCACGGTCGACGCCCTCATCGCCCGCTGGCCCGACGATCGAACGGACGATCGAGCCGCCTTTGTCGACTACACGAGCGTCGTGGACCTGTGGCGTCCGCTCGCGTTCCATGACCCGGGTCTACCCGGCGTGTATCTCGGACACCGCCACCCGATCGAGGACAGCTTTGCCACCGCTCGCCACCGTCTCGAGAAGGCCGCTCACCGCCACGTCGGATCCGTGACCGGCGTGGAGTTCACCGGGTCGAAGTGACCGTCGGACACCAACCCGGCAAATCGAGGCGGTGTTCACGACGTGCCCGGGTCCTTCCTGCGACAACCAGCCGGGCTTCGTCGATGTCGGTGGCGAGCACCGACATGCCTTCGGATCCAAACCGGCGGGCAAGGGCACGGCCGATGCCGCTACCTGCCCCCGTCACAACGGCGACTCGCCCACTGAGCTTCATCCGACAACGGTACTCAGGCAGCAGGGATCGCGAGCTTGAACACCGACAGGTCCGAGTGCCGCACGTACGTCAGCGAACCATTCATTCGCTCGGCGAGCAACCTGGACACCGACAAGCCCAGCCCAACCGATCCCGAAACCGTTCCTGCCGACTGGCGGAATGGCTCGAAGATGAGATCCTCGTCCTCGGTCCGCACTCCGGGTCCGTCGTCAGCCACCTCGAGGATGGCCGAATCCGCCACCGTCCGGGTTGAAAGTGTGATGTTCGGGCCGCCATACCGGAAGGCGTTCGTGACGAGGTTGCGGACGATCTGACGAACCCGCACGGGGTCGCCGATTCCCACGGCCACTCCATGCTCGACCATGATCCGATTCACGTTCTTGTTGTTGAGGCCCTCGAGCACTTGGGCTGTCTGGGCCACCAGGTCGACAGGCACGTTCTGCACACGGAGCTCTCCCGATTCCGCTTTGGCCGCCACCAGCAGGTCCTCCACGAGACTCGCAACGTCACCGGCCTGGCGGCCCACCGTGGCGAGGATCTCGCGGCGATCATCGTCGTCGATCTCGCAGGTGGGGTCGGCGAGGATCTCGACATACCCGACGACGGCGGAGAGCGGCGTGCGCAACTCGTGGGAGACGGTCGCCAGGAAGGTCTCCCTGAGCCGCATCACCTCTTCGAGTTGTTGATGCTTGCTCTCCAGTTCGGCAACGGTCCGGCGAAGTTCGAGCAGCGACATCACCTGAATCGACAGGTCCGCAAGGGCTCGACGCTGGACGTCGGATAGTGTCCGTGGTACCCGGTCGATCACACACAACGTGCCGAGGGCATTGCCCGCCCGAGTGACGATGGGTGCGCCTGCATAAAATCGGATCGATGGGTCTTCCGTGACGAGCGGGTTGTCCGCGAACCGCTCGTCCAGGGTGGCGTCGGCCACCTCGAACACGGAATCGGGTTCGAGAATGGCGTGCGCGCAGAACGCAAGATCCCTCGACGTCTCGGCCACGTCGAGGCCGATTCGAGACTTGAACCACTGCCGGTCCTCGTCGATCAGGCTGACGAGGGCGATCGGAGCATCACAGATGTGCGACGCAAGCCTCGTGAGCGCGTCGTACGTCATTTCAGGAAGCGAGTCGAGGATTCCGAGGCTCCGGAGTTCCTCTAGCCGCTCGGGCTCGTTCGGGGGTGGAAATGCTGTTATCACGGGGGCTCCCTCCCTGTCGACTCGTATCCGGATTTCTGAAGTCAAAGTTCGGCAGAGCAATGCATTTTGCATCATGTAGAGCTGGTAGCTTCCCGGCGAATGCCTCGTCTGCTGGTCGACACCGAACCATTGCGCGCCTCACGCGAATTCAGCTGGCTCTACGCCGGCCTGGCGGTTGCCGGGCTGGGACGCCAATTGACGGTGGTCGCAGTGCCCTACCAGGTGTACGAGTTGACCGGATCGACACTCCTGGTCGGCCTGCTCGGGCTCATCCAACTCGGACCCCTTCTCCTGGTGTCCGCCGTGGGTGGATCACTCGTCGATGCCATGGACCGCAAGGCGCTCCTCATCATCGCCCAACTCCTCACCGGGGCCACAGCAGTAGGGCTCGCCGTCAACGCGGCTGCGGACGCGCCGGTCGTCTGGATGATCTTCTTGCTGAGCGGCCTCAATGCCGGGGTCTCGGCGATCGATCATCCGACCCGGGCGGCGCTCGTGTCGGCGATCGTGGGCCGGAGGATGCTCCCCTCGGCCACGGCCCTCACCCAGACACTCGAGAACGTGGCCAAGATGGTCGGCCCTGCCATCGGCGGATTCATCATCGCCGCGACCGGTTTCACCGCCACCTTCGTGATCGAAGCGGTTGCGTTCACACTCGGCGCGCTCTTCATGCTCGGCGTCCGCAAGCGTCCTCCGGAAGGCGCTGTCAGCGGCTTCGGTTGGGAATCGATCAAGGAGGGGTGGCGCTTTCTGCGAACCCGCCGGCTCCTCCAGGCCAATTTCGCGATCGACCTCAATGCCATGGTCTTCGGCATGCCCACGGCCCTGTTTCCGGCCATCGGCACGACAGTCCTGGGTGGCGACGCCTCAACCGTGGGGCTCCTGTACGCGGCGCCGGGAGCCGGGGCGCTGGTTGCCGCGCTCACGTCCGGATGGGTGGGCCACATTCGGCGCCAGGGCAGGGCCGTGATCATCTCTGTCGTGTTGTGGGGCCTCGGCATCGCCGCGTTCGGTTTGTCCAGAAGCGTCGTACTCGCCGCGGTCTTCCTCGCCATCGCCGGGGGCGCCGATGTGATCTCGGCCGTCTTCAGGAACACGATCCTCCAGCTAGCGGTACCAGACAATCTGCGCGGGCGGCTCAGTTCGATCCACGTCGGGGTGGCCAGCGGCGGCCCCCGCCTCGGAGACTTCGAAGCGGGGGCGGTGGCATCACTCGTCTCTGTGCCCTTCTCGGTCGTGTCGGGCGGGCTGGCGTGCGTCGTGGGCGCCGCCATCATCGCCAAAGCGATGCCAGAACTCGATGCCTACGTCGACACCGGCTGATGCGGCTCCGGCGTCCGTTGCGGACCCTGAACCGTTGCGGCCACCCTCGCGAACAAGCGCGACAGAGCCATCAACGCCCATCCGGCACGTTCCCGCCACGGTCGCCGCTCTACAAGCCAATCACCCAACAGTTCGAGCCCCGCCATCTGAGCACCGGCTCGACTCGTCCTGACGATGTCGTCCGCATCCATGCTGTACCCCCTTGCTGGTGATGCATGCGATTCAGATCAGAGTCGCCAGGAGCGTGTCAGATACAACGGTTGTCACCCCTCGTTGGGACGGCGGAACAACGCCAGGAACAGCATCACGAGACCGAAGAGGATCACGAAGATCGGTCCGAGGTACCTGAGATCTCCTAGCTCGAAGTTCCACCAGCCGAAACCCTCGGCCGCGAAGGCGGCGCCGACTACGGCAACCACGAGGCCGGAGATCATCGTTCCGGTATGGACTCTCTCACCCATTCTGGATCACCTCCACTTGGCCGATGAAGACGTCGGCACGAATCGAGATCTTCCGTTCAGCGGTCGCGTAGCCCTCGGATCGGAACTGCCGATCGACCCCGACGCCGTCATCCGACTCGCCGAGGATCACGACCTGGCCGATTCCGGCGTGGGCCTCGACTTCTACGGCCAAGCCCTCGGGAACTCTGATCACCAGATCGCCGATGCCGACATTGGCATCGAACCGCAACGACCCTGGCACGGGCTCGAGATCGGTCAGGTCGATCGTCATCTTGCCCATCGCCAGGTCGTAATCGGACTCGAGGTCAGCTGCCGCTCGAACCTGGAAGAAACGGTCGCCGACACCCCCCTGGAATCCCTCCACGGGAGCGAGGGTCGTGAACACCGTCAGCAAGGCCAGGATGGCTCCCAACGCCACCAACCCGGCATGCTCACCGGAGCGGGAGGCCACCATCGTCCCGATGCCGACGAAAAGGGTGGCGAGCCCGAACACGGCCGTTACCGTCACATCGACCCATCCTGCGCGCTCGGCGAGCCACAGCAGACCGATGAGCACGAGTGCACCGCCGGACACGATCTTCGCAGTCGAGATCGCGCGGGGTTGGGTCTTCGTCCTTTCATCGAGTGTCACGGGACACACCTCCTATCAAGAGAACGGCACCCACGAGTACCAGGCCCAGGGGCCACACGAAACGGCCGAAGTCGGGCAGCAACTCGTTGACGAGGGCGATCCCACCCAGGACCACGAGCGCCACGCCGATGATGGCCGTCCCGGCCATCGACATGGCGGCGCCGGCCACGGGCTCCTCACCTGTAGGCCGCTCGGGAATGAGCAACCAGGCAATGAGGTAGATGGCGACGCCTGAGCCCCCGCCCAATGCCAGGATCACGAAGCCGAGCCTGAACCACAAGGGGTCCAAAGCGAAGTACTCACCCAGGCCGCCGGCCACCCCGCCGATCATCTTCTCCGTACGGCTGCGGTACAGCCGTTGCGACCGTTTCGGGGTGACCGTCTGATCCATCTGTTCCATGTGGTCCTCCTCTCACTTGACGATGCGGGTCCCTGTCAGCCCTGCCATTGCCCGTTCGAGGTTCGCCGGGTTGGTGATCAGGGCTTCGGTGCCCCCGCCTTCCAAGAACTCCACGACCGCACGCATCTTGGGGGCCATCGAACCCTCCAGGAAGTGGCCGCCTTCGGCGAGGTAGTGCTTGACCTCGTCGAGAGTGAACCGATCCATCCACCGCTGGGTGGGACGGCCGAAGTCGAGGGCAACGTGTTCGACGGCGGTGGAGATGAGCAGCAGGTCGGCGCCCACTTCTCGTGCCAGCATCGACGAGGCGAGATCCTTGTCGATGACCGCCGGCACCCCCTCCAGGTCACCGTCGTCGTTGGTGACCACCGGTATGCCGCCACCCCCGACCGCGATGGTGATGACTCCGGCGTCGAGCAGACGGCGGATGACATCGATCTCCACGATCCGCACCGGTGCGGGGGAAGCCACGACGCGACGCCAACCGCGGCCCGCATCCTCGCGGACGTCCCAGCCATCCTCCCGATGTCGCTGCATGGCCTTCGCCTCGTCCATGAACGATCCGATGGGTTTCGACGGACTGGCAAACGCCGGATCGTCGCGCGCGACCTCCACCTGGGTCACCACGGTCGCCACCGACTTGTGGATTCCCCGTTGCCGGAAGTCGTTGGTCAGGTTCTGCTGGAGCATGTAGCCGATGGCACCTTGGGTGTCGGCACCGCAGTAGTCGAGCGGAATCTCGTGCAGCTCGTTGGAGGCGAGCTCCGAACGCCGCAGGATGAATCCCACTTGAGGGCCGTTTCCGTGCGAGATGGCCACATCCCATCCGTCCTGGACGAGGGAGGCGATGTGGTCATCGGTCTCGGCGGCGGCCGCGTACTGGTCCTGGACCGTGACGTGGGATGCGTCGGGAATCAGAGAGTTCCCTCCGATGGCGATCACCGTTCGAGGCATTACTCCCACGCTCCCAACACAGACGACAGCAGCGCCATCCGCATGACGACACCGTTGTAGGCCTCTTCCCAGTAGCGAGCGTGCTTCAGACCATCGACGTCGGTCGTCAGTTCGTCCATGCGGGGCAATGAATGCAGCACGATCGAGGTCGACTTTGCCCGCTTCATGACTTCTTGGGTCACCTTGTAGTTGGCCGGGGTCGTCGGGTACTCGGACGGCTTCTCGTCTCGACTGTGGGTGTAGTCGGGTTGGACGACCGGTTCCATGTAGATCACGTCCGCGTCGGCGATCGCCTCATCGACGTGTTCGACGATCCGGTATCGGGTGCCCTTGGCGTCCAACTCGGCGAGGTGTTCGGGCCTCGGTGACATCGCCTCGGGAGAGAGGATGACCATCTCGGCATCGAACTGCGACAGGGCGTAGCCGAGCGAATGCATGGTCCGCATCCTGTGATCACCAATGGCGAGGAAGGTCTTGCCATCAACCGAACCCATCTCCTTGGTCACCGTGTACAGGTCGGTGAGGATCTGCGTCGGGTGCTCCCCCCAGCCATCACCGCCATTGATCACGGGAATCGATGACCACTTGGCCGCCTCGTGCGGGGCGCCTTGGAGGAAGTGACGCATGACGATGACATCCCCGTAGAACTCGAGCATGTGCACCGTGTCCTTGATCGACTCCTGATAGAAGTCGCCGGCCCGGGTGACTTTGGCGTCCGCAAACCCGTTCACCTGACCACCGAGCCGGTGCATGGCCGTCTCGTGAGCGAGGCGAGTACGGGTGGACGGTTGATAGAACGCCGTCACGAGGATCTTTCCCGCCAGGAGATCGCTGCTGCGACGGCTCCTGGCGATCGGCTCCAGTCGATCGGCGATCTCGAACAGGTGAAAGAACTCGTTTCGTTCGAAGTCCTTGAGGGACAGGATGTCCCGTCCCGCAAAACTGCGCATCGTGACCTCCAGTGAGGGATTGGCCTCGGACCCACGATATGGATCAGTCCCGCGCTCCCCTAGGGCCGATCAGCACTCCGGTCCCGAGATCAGGCCTTTCCGCACTTTCCGACTCGACGAGGCGGGGAGCACGCTGGAACGCGAGCTCTCCGAAACGAGGAACCGATGCAAACTCATCTCAAAGGCCGCGACATGGTCACGACACAAGAATGGACGCGGGACGAACTCGAGACGGTTCTCGACGTGGCCCACGACCTCAAACGGCGCCGGGCGCTGGGCGAACCCCATGCGCTACTGCGAGACAAAGTGCTGGCGATGCTCTTCTTCTTCCAGAGCACACGCACCAGAGCCAGTTTCGAGGCCGGCATGGCCCAACTCGGAGGACATGCCATGTTTCTCGATTCCACCACCACCCAGATCGGACACGGGGACACGTGGAAGGAAATCGGAGACATCCTCGGTCGATACAACGACGGAATCGCCATCCGCAACGTCGAATGGGGCATTGGGAACGAATACATCCGAGCTGTGGCCGACGCCTCCCGCACGCCCGTCCTCAACATGCAATGCGACCGCTACCACCCGTTCCAGGCGTTGGCCGACCTACTGACGGTTCTCGAGCAGAAGGGCGATCCCCGAAAGCTGGTGTTCAACATGAGCTATGCCTATGCCGCCAGCTATCAGAAGCCGATGAGCGTCCCGGTCAGCGTGATCCTGTTGATGACTCGATTCGGGGCGAACGTCCGTCTCACTCGACCTCCCGAATTCGCGCTGTTCCCCGAGGTCATC
>JAOUGY010000372.1 GCA_029865445.1 Acidimicrobiia bacterium
GCCCCGCCCCACGTGAAGATGGTCGCCCTCTCCGCAACCATCGCCAATGCAGATGAGTTCGCAGCCTGGATCGCCGAACGGAGAGGCGACACCGTGCTCATCGTGGAAGAGGAGCGGCCGGTGCCGCTCGAGAGTCTCTATCTCGTCGCCGACCGCGCCGGCACCCAACGCCTTCACTTGCTCCCGATGTTCTCGGGCGACGCTAGAAAGAACCGTCCCAACCCTCGGCTCGACCGCCTCCTCAACCTCGGGAAGAAGAACCGATTCACCACCCCTGGGCGGGTGGAGATCGTGGAGATGCTCCAAGAGGAGAACCTCTTGCCGGCGATCTACTTCGTGTTCTCCCGGGCCGGCTGCGACGGTGCCGCGCTCTCACTCACCGAGAGCGGCCTGCGTCTGGTCGACGGGGATGCCCGGGACCGCATCCGATCCATCGCAGAAGAACACACGGCTCATCTGTCCGATGCCGACCTCTCGGCCCTCGACTACGGGCGCTGGATCACCACCCTCGAATGTGGGATCGCCGCCCACCATGCCGGAATGGTGCCTGCCTTCAAAGAGACCGTCGAGGAGCTCTTCGCGTCGGGTTTGTTGAAGGTCGTGTTTGCAACCGAGACACTGGCACTGGGCATCAACATGCCGGCCCGGACGGTGGTACTCGACTCGCTCTCGAAGTTCGACGGCGAAGGTCATGCCATGCTCGAACCCGGCGACTACACCCAGCTCACCGGCCGCGCCGGAAGACGAGGCATCGACACCCGGGGCTACGGCGTGGTACTCCACTCGAGATTCGTACGACTCGACCAGGTGCAACGCATCGCCTCCACCGGTAGCCACCCTCTCCGCTCCTCGTTCCGACCGACGTACAACATGGCGGTGAACCTGGTCGCCAACTACTCGGAGGAGCGGGCACTCGAACTGCTCGACGCCTCGTTCGCCCAGTTTCAACGGGAGAGTGCCGGCCTGTCCGCTCAACGGACGCTCGAGAACCTCCAGCAGAAGGAAATCGACGAACGGTCACGCGCCCAATGCGAGCTGGGATCGGTCGAGGAGTACGCCGCTCTTCTCGACAAGTCGAACACGAGTCAGGCCCGTTCACTGGCAGGACGGCTCCATCCGGGCGACGTCATCGACATTCCCGCGGGTTCGCGCGCCGGGCGCTACGTCGTGTTGCGACGCGTTGCCCGCGGCAAGAAAGGTGTTCGGCACCTCGTTCTCGGTACGAGCGGCCGGACCTCGACCATCGGCGAACACGAGGTCGTCCCGGGCACTGCCGTCTCCGGCTCGGTGCACTTCCCCAGAGATTTCCGCGGTCAGGACCGGAAGTTCAATCAAGTGGTGCTCCGCCAACTCCGAGCCATCCCCCCGGCAGGGAAGGCTCGACCCGAACTGCCGCCCACCACCCGTCCCGATCATCCTGTGGCCGCCTGTCGTGACGCCGAGAGCCACGTTCGATGGCTGCGCAAGGCTCGGCGCACTGCCAAGCGCATCAATCAGCTCCGTTCGGATCTGAGGCGACAGGGTGTCGGTCTGGTCGACGAGTTCAATTCGATTCGATCGCTTCTCACCGAATGGAGTTACCTCGATTCATGGGAGCTGACGGGTCGAGGTGAGAGACTCCGTTTCCTCTACAACGAGATGGACCTGCTTCTGACCGAATCCATCGAACGGGGCCTGTTGTGGAATCTGGATTCGGCAGAACTCGCGGCCTTCCTGTCATGTTTCGTGTATGAGCCTCGCTCTGATCAGCCATCTGAACCTGCGTGGCCCACGACCACTCTCACGGACCGGTTCGCAACGCTGGAACGGCTGTCGGACGAACTGGCCGGCGCCGAGCGGCTCCACCGTCTACCGCCCAGTCGCCGACCCGACCCAGGGTTCGTGGAGGCAGCGCACGCCTGGGCATCCGGGAAGGAGCTCGACGCCGTACCCATCCCCGACAGGCTGGCGGCGGGGGACTTCGTGCGGATCTGCCGCCAGCTCGTCGATCTCGTCCGGCAGGTGAGAGACGTCGTGTCGGAACTCTCCGACGACGCGAGAGCCGCTCTGGCCGCCGTCGATCGAGGCGTTGTAGCAGCCCAGGGGGCGGCGTGACCCAGGAAGCAGTGGTTCTCGTCAACCCAAGAGCGGGCCGACGCCGGGCGAACACGGCCGAGATCGCAGAGGCACTCCATCGTTTTCGAGTTCCCCACACGATTCAGGTCATCGACGGGATCGATGCCATGCGTCATGCCGTGATCGAAGTTGCGCGCTCTGGAAGGCAAATCGTGGTGGCAGGAGGCGACGGGACGTTTCGGCTGGCGGCGGCAACCCTGGTCGAATCCGGTCTCGCCGCCGACGCCAAACCGTTGGGCATCCTTCCGGTTGGCACAGGATGCGATTTTCTCCGCACATTCGGGATCACCCCCACCCTCGAGGCGGCCGCCGAACGTTTGGCGGGACCGGAGACGTACCGGGTCGACGTCGGCCGGCTCCAGGGCGAGTGGGGCACACGGCTGTTCCTCAACGTGGCCCAGGCGGGAGCCGGCGCCGCAGCCGCCGAGACGGCACCGCGTATCCCGAGATTCCTCGGACCGGTTCGCTACCCGATTGCATTCGGAGCGCGGCTACCGCGATTTCCTGCGACCACCGTGAGATTCTCTGGCGGGTACACCTACGAGTCGCGGGCGCTGGCGGTCATCATGGCCAACGCCCAGTTCTTTGCCGGCGGCTGGAATGTCGCTCCCAAGGCCATGCTGGTGGACGGTGAGCTCGACGTGCAGGTGATTGACGCCTCGAAACGCGCCGCGCCCGCTCTTGTCCCTCGGATTGTGAGAGGCGTCCATCTCGGGCACCCGGCCGTCACCCGCCGGTCGTTGTCCGCCTTCAGGCTCGAAACCGACGTTCCGTGGCCGATCGAGGCCGATGGAGACCTGGTCGGATCGACGCCGGTGGACGTCTCCGTACTCCGCCAAGTGCTCACCGTGAAGATCTGAACTTGCAAATCCTCCTGTGCGCGTATACTCCCGCCCGCCAGACCCCAGGATTTCCGAGAATGGCTGAAGACAACGACACCGACTTCGACGAAGACGCGATCGACGACGTCGAAGAAGAAGAAATCGAAGACGACCTCGAAGACGAGATCGACGACATCGACGCGGACAGCGACGACGACGACGACTTCACCGACGACGAGGAAGACGAGTCCGAGTCCGGTGGCGACGACGAAGAGGAAGCCGACGAGGCGCTCGACGAGCTCGAGGCAGAAGAGCTCGAGCTGATCGACGACGAGGCCTCCGAATCGCTGCTGGTGGACGAGGCTGCGGAGCTGCGTGCCATCCGTCGGGAAGAGCTCACGATGAACGTCGAGGCACAAGCCGTCCGCACAGGCGAGTTCGTGTGCCAATCCTGCTTCCTCGTCAAGCGTGCGAGCCAGCTTGCCAATCGCAAGAAGATGATCTGCCTCGATTGTGCGTCCTGACGCAGTCACAGTCGTCATCCCCACGTACAACGAGCTGTCGAACATCGCCCACGTCACGGTCGCGGTGCGGCTGGCCGGCTATCGCGTGCTCATCGTGGACGACGGCTCGCCGGACGGCACGGGAGAGCTGGCCGATGAGATGGCCGCAGAAGACAATCTCGTCTCCGTGATCCATCGCACGAT
>JAOUGY010000373.1 GCA_029865445.1 Acidimicrobiia bacterium
ACGTGAACGCCTTCTCCACCCGGAGCGCGGCTCAGCTGCTCACCGACGCGATGCCCATTCCGGCCAGCCGGTTGGAACCAGTCCTCAGCTACAACGACCTCTTGAAAGTCGAGGAAATGTTCCAGCACGTCGTGAGGAACACCGTCGCCTACTCGAAAGCGGTGTGGCAGTCGATCACACCCGAAGAGCGGGCGATCATGCTGGAGCGATACACCATCGGTGTGCCGGTGGGCGGGGTCGAGGACGAGAGCCAGGAGGTTCCCCTCCTCAATGCGGTTGGCAACCAGGTGGTCGGCTTCTACGGCAACTCGATGGTGATGCCGTTCTCGATTCCTCCGGATCTGGCTTCGAAGATCAAAACCACGAACCGTGACATTCAGGATGCGCTCCTGAGATTTCACCGGCAAGGTTTCATCTCGCCACAGGGCGGGGTGACGCTACCGACACGGGGCACGCTCGGCGAGGCGGTTCTCGGGAGCTGCAACTCGTGCGAGAAGATCGATCTGACGAGGTTCTGGAACTGGAAGGACTCCCCCGTTCCCAAGATCGACGACCGCCCCGACCTGGGCGTGTTCGGGCAGGCAACCAACCAGCTCATCGGTCAGGCGGGAGCGCAGGCTCCGGCGAGCCTGGCGACCCAGGCCGCCGCGAGCTTCCACAACAACCTCATTCCGGCATCGGTGGCGAGCCCGCAGACCAGCCTCTTGGAGAAGATGGTGGACAAGCTCCCAGCCGGATCCACGGTGCAGGACATCACCGGCCTGGTCAAGCTGGCCGAACAGGTGAAGGCGACCGAAACCACCGCCACCACAGCTCGAAAAGAGGCGCTCGACACCGCCAAGGGGATGGCAGAGAAGGCGATGGACAAGCTCCCCGAGGTGATGAAGGCCCAGGCCGGCATCGACGAGGAAAAGCAGAAGAAAGAGGACGAGGAGAAGGCGAAGGAGAAAGCCGCCGCCGAAGCCGACACGAAGAAGGCAGCCGAGTCCCGGGCGACCGGACTGAAGACCCTCACCGACAAGGCGACGAGTTTCATCTCGATGGCGGGAGGGGCCGGCAGTCCCGCCGACTCGAAGTCCTTCGTCGAGTCGCTGCTCACCGAACTGTTCGGGGAGGAGCCGTCGCTCTCGATCGTCGAGAAGGCGGGCCTGCTGGATGCCTTCACCATCGCCCAAAACGACACCAACCCGGTGAAACAGGGCAAGACCGCGTTCCTCGAAGTCCTCGGGCTTCCCACCAACTGAAAGGCGCCACGCATGTCCGAGACCACAGAACCCACACCCCCGGCCAACCCGGGAATCGACGCCCTCGTGGAGGTGCTCGACCGCACCGTCGCTTCGGCCGATATCCAGAACCTCCTGTTCCAGCGGCTGGTCACGTCGGGTGACGTGATCCCCAGTCGCATCCCGGCTCCGCTGAACATCACCGAGATCGGCGGCTATCTGAACCTGCTCGAATCGCTCGGGGAGACCGAGACCCGATCGCAGATGATCGCTTCGGTGCTCGGGGTATCGGGCCCGCTTCCGGCGGCTGGTCTGCCCGCCGGGCCCGTGCTGTTCTTCAGTGCAATCACGAACCACCGGCCGGACGGTCCGGCGCAGCCGTCGATCCCTACGGAGATCAAGGCACGCTCGGACCTGATCGCGGGACTGACGGCGGCGCTGGCGACGATCGCCGACAAGGGGTGTTCGGTGCCACTCCTCGGAGCGCCGGCGGGCCTGCCCCCGGTGGGTTCGACCATCGACGACGACGGAGTGCTGACCGCAATCGGCCGCCAGATCCGTGTGGTCCCGGCGGCGGCCCTGGTCGACCCCGACACCGACCCGGTGGCGGTGGCCCGCCCCGATGCAGGAGGAGACCTGCGCGTGGTTGCCCGCCAGCTCGACATCGGCGCACCGAACGCAGGAGACGTGGTGGCCGCCGACTGGGTGGCGTTCACCTGCGATGCCGCTGCCTGCACCGAGTCGACTGCGCAGCGCACTTTCCTCGACGTGGAGCCGATTCTGGCGACGGCAGGGTGGCATCACCCGACGCCGACCGCCCCGGTGACGATCGGCGACCAGGGCCGGTGGGATCGGTTCACCAACATCACCGGCCTGGTGGCGGGCGAGACGTCGCTGGGCGAGGAGTTGCGCCAGCTGTACACCGATACTCAGATCGCCGCGTCGGCCGTTCGCGACCGGCTCACCCACGTATGGGACGGGGAGAAGTTCACCTCGACTGCCTAGGTCCGTGGCGCTCCTGGTGGTATAATATCTACCATGGAGACTGCCATTGATCGTGCCGGACGCGTTGTGATTCCGAAGGCAATTCGCGATCGGCTCCATCTGGTCGGTGGGGAGCAACTCGACATCGAGGAACACGACGGTGTCATCGAGATTCGACCGGCTCCGATGGACGTCGACATCGTTGACACCCCTGACGGACCGGTTGTGAAATCGAAGCGGCAGATAGACCCCCTCACCGACGATGACGTCCGGGCCGCGCTCGACTCGATTCGGCGATGATCGCAGCCGACTCCAGCGTGGTGGTGGCCGGTCTCCTCACCTGGCATGAAGCGCACGCGGTGTCGCGAGTCGCACTCAAGAGTGCGGTGATCCCCGCACATGCGCTATTGGAGACATACTCCGTGTTGACGCGACTCCCTCGACCGCTGACGCCGACCGATGCGGCACGGGTACTCGCCCTTGCTTTCCAGCGCGAGTCGGTCCTGGCCTCGAATGTCGACCTTCAGACGTCGCTGGCGACGCGGTGTGCACGCCTCGATATCAGCGGAGGGGCCGTATACGACGCCTTGATCGCATGGACGGCTCTGGACCACGGTGCCGAGCTGATCACCAGGGACCGGCGGGCCATGCGAACCTACGAAAAGGTGGGCGTTCGGGTACGTATCCTCGAGGCATGACGCCTGGCCGCAAGAGAGGCGACGCCGACTGACCCGCCGGAGTCCGGACCTACCCTTCCTCGCGTGACCGAACCTGTTCGTGCCGCCGACATCTCGCCAACAGAGGGTGACATCGCTCGTCTTGCCGGTCTATTCGGGGCCACGTCGATGCAACCGCTGGGTGGGTTCGAGAACCTGCTGTTTCGGTCGGACAACGGGCGTGTCGTACGCCTCACCCACACGTCGCGGAGGAGCATCGGCCAGGTGGAAGCGGAGGTGGCCTTCATGCGGCACCTGGCCGAGCACCAGGTTCGAGTGGTGGCTCCGATTCCGTCGACCGCTGGCAACTTGGTCGAGTCCTTCGAACTGACCGATGGATCCCCCACCGTCACCTACGCCATGAGCGATGCCCCGGGTGCGATCACGCACCCGCGGGACTGGAGCGACGCACACCTCGTGGCGATGGGTGAACTCCTCGCCCAGTCGCATCTCGCCGCCTCCTGCTTCGATCCGCCCGGAGAGCGGCGACCGGCGTGGACGGACCCGACCTTCGACCCCGGGATGGCCATGCTCGCCGACGAGGAAGTCCGAAACGTGTGGCGGGAGTTGATCGCCGACGCGGCATCGCACCCAGCGGGTGGCACCGACCTGCTGATCCACCAGGACGCCCACTTCGGAAACGTCCATCTTGAAGACCCGGATCGGATCACCCTGTTCGACTTCGACGATTGCGGGTACGGCACGGCGGTCCACGACAT
>JAOUGY010000068.1 GCA_029865445.1 Acidimicrobiia bacterium
AGTCCTTCTGCCAGGTCTCGCTGATGATCAGGGCGTCGCTCTTGGTGTCCTTGACGACTTCCCGGAAGGTCTCCCAGTAGCCGGCCGGGAACGAGGAGTCCCCCATCACATCCATCCGCCAGGCGGAGGCACCCTGGTTCAGCCAGTACTTCGAGACGCTGTTCGATCCGGTCAGGAAGTATTCCTGCACCTCGGGAAGCGTCTTGTCGATCACCGGGATGCTGTCGAAGCCGAACCAGCCGTCGTAGGTGGCCGAGTCCGGTCCGGCGCTTCCCACACACGTTCCGGTGCCCGGAGCGACGTCGTGGAACGTGAACCAGGACCGGTACGGCGAATCGAGCGACTCGCAAGCGCCCACCGTCGGGTAGTGGTGGTAGCGGTCGAAGAACCGGCTGTCAGACGACAGGTGGTTGAAGACGCCGTCGAGCACGATGCGCATGCCTCGCTGGTCGGCGTGTTTGACCAGGTTCTCCCAGTCCTTCTGGGTGCCGAAGTAGGGGTCGATCTCGTAGTAGTCCTGAGTGTCGTAGCTGTGGTTGGACCCAGCGTCGAAGATCGGGTTGAAGTAGAGGGTGTCGACGCCCAGCGTCTGCAGGTAGTCGAGGTACTGGTCGACGCCCTTCAGATCGCCTCCGAAGTAGTCCCGCCCACGCGGACCTTCCTTGGTCGGGCTCCAATCGGGAGGGGTCGGGTCGAACCGCCACGGGCAGTTGGTCGCCCCATCGGTGTAGTTCCGGCAGTACCCCTCGGGAAGGGTTCCCCACGGAAGGGCGAGGACCGGGTCGTCGTAGCGAACATCGTCCGTCTTGGCGTCGTTGCTCGAGCGTCCGTTGCGGAAGCGGTCGGGGAAGATCTGATAAATGAAGGCGTCTTGTGCCCATGACGGGGCGGTGAACGCCGGGTCGTGGAACATGAGGGCGTAGCTGTTGTCGACTGCGTCGTCGCTGGTGGCTCCGAGGCCACCGTCGAGTGCGGGCGTGTTGTCGGCGTAGTAGTCGGTGTCGGAGCCGTCGGTGACGACGAACCGGTACCAGAGGTTGTTGGGTGACGCTTCGCTGACCGTGGCCTCCCAGAAGTCACAGCCATACCCGGCGGGGGCCGAGCCGTAACAGTCGACGTCGGTTGCAGCCAGTGCCATCGGCACCATACGTTCACCGCCGGCGTTGATGTCGTAGAGGCGGACGCTCGCGCCGGTGACGTCGTTGTGATAGGTGCGGAGGCGGAGCGTGACGGTTGTGCCCGCCGGCACCGCCCCGCCAGGTGTGCGGTAGAGGGTGTCGCGGGAGTCGTGGCGGAGGCCATCCCACTCCACGTTGTTGTCGGGGCTGGGGCCGAGGTTCTCCACGGCGACGCCCGGGATGTTGGTGGCGGTGTCGAAGGTGAAGGCCACACTGAGGCCCGCGCCGGGCACGGTGAACGCGATGTTGGCGGCGCCGCCGCCCTCCCCGTAATTGGGGTTGTTCCAATCCTCGTTGGTGGCGATCTTGAATTCGTAATCGCCGGCCGGGATGGACTCGGTGACGAATGAGAACACCCCATCACCGTCGGTGTCGCTCATGAACGTGCGGAGACAAGCCGGATCCCAGTCGCCGGCACAGCCGAGCTCGCTGTTGAAGCTTCCGGGGACGGTGTAAACGAGGTTGCGGACGTTGTCGGCGATGTAGTGCGTCTTGTGGTCGTAGTAGAAGCGCACACTCTGATCGGAGGGCAGGGTGAGTTCGATGTTGGGTCCGTCCTGTTGGAAGTCGGATCCGTAGTTCTCGGCCCATCCACCCATCGCCACCTTGTACTGCCAGGCACCGGCGGGGATGGAGGCAGATTCGAACAGGAAGACCTGGTTGCCCTGGTCGTCGAACGCCGATGCCGGACAGGCTGGATCCCAATCGCCGCAGGCTCCGGCGGTGGCCTCGCTCTCGAGGTCGCCGGCGAGGTTCACCGACGACGGTGCGGGGGTATGTGATGCGAGGGCACCGCCTCCGGGACCGGTCACGAGGGGCATGATGAGCCCCGCCACCGCCAGCAGGCGCACAAAGCGACGATGGACTGCCATCAGAATCACTCCTTCTGAGTCACTGACACAGTGCAGGCACGGCTGACGCGCCGTCTTCCCACTCGACTCCAACGATACATCCCGCCGTGTTTCGGCGTGACCATGCCGGTATGCCCTTTCTCGGAAGCAGATCGCGGCACTCTTCGCGGAAGACCGATTCAGATCACGGGACGGTTCGGGCAGTCACAGGAGTCAGGCGGCATGTGTTCTGACCTGTCGGCGGTCAGTCCGCCTACCCCTTGATCGCCTCCCCAGCCAGGCAGCCGCCATGAGCGCGAACACCGCCACCGTCTCGAGGGTGATGGCAGGTTTCCATGTGACTCGGCCGTCGGCAACGATGAAGGCACCTGCCGGTCGGGCGATCAGGCCGGCGCCACCGCCGTCACCGTGTCGGTGCTCGCCCTCATCGGCGCCGCTGCCTCCACCCCCTCCGGCGATGACCCGGGCGGCGGGGATCACGGTGACTCCGTCGCATTCGACCGGTTCGCCGTAGACGGTGGCGGTCGACATGAGTCGTTGGAGCCGTTCGAGGATCGGTGCGGCGGTCGGCTGTTGTGGGTCGCGTTCGGTCATTCGGTGATCTCCTTTCATGGTGCTGACGCGGCGACGATCAAGACGGCGTCGAGGGCCTGCACGCCTGTGATGGCGAACCCGGCGTCTGTGATCCATGTCTCGAGTTGGTCGAGAGTCGGCACCGTGTAAACCGTCGGGTCGAGACGTCGCGGGAGCGGCAGTGATCCGTCGCGAGATGCGACGACGAGGCGTCCCCCCGGTTGGATCACCCGCGAGCATTCCGCGAGCGTCCCCCGAGGGTTTGGCCAGAAGTAGATGGTGTGGACGGCAACCACCGCTTCGACCGAGTCGTCGGCGAGGTCGAGGTTGGTGCCGTCACCCAGATGGAGTCGGAGTCGCCCATCGACCGCCGCCTGGCGGTTTCGCCTTTCGGCCTGGGCGCTCATCGCTTCCGAGACCTCGAGACCGATCGCGTCCGCTCCGGCCTCGAGAATCCGCCCGAGGGTTCTGCCCGGACCGTGGCCGATCTCGAGAATCGTCTCCCCCGGCTTCGGGTCGAGGACGGCGAGGGCGGCGTCGTTCACCCCGGCAGTTTCCCGCACCCAGATCCGCCCGATCGCCCGTCCGAGAACACCCTCGGGGTGGGATGCCTGGCGCGACACGAGCTGCCCGAACCCTCCCACCCCGCTCACGATGCGACTCCAACACTTCCGACACTTCGACTGTGTAGCCCAACCATATCCGTCCTCGTGATCACTGGTAAGTTATCGGTGTTAAGTTATGCGAGTGTGAAGCGTCTTGTCAACCCCAAGGGCCCGACGGGCTTCCCTACCCGGCATCCCAGACCGCCCACGGTCTAACGTCTTCGATGAAACGAGGATGCCCCGCTACAGGGCGACTTCGTCTGCGTAGATGAGACGGCGTTCGGCGACTGCCGGGCCTCGGTCCCCGAGGTCGGCGGGATCTCCTTGCAGGATCTCCCATTCCTCGATCGTGACCCGCCACTTGGTGTTCGTGCCGGGTTTGCGCAACGGAATGTTGACCGGTGAGGCCAGCTCGCCCACCCAGGCGGCTTCGGTGTTGGACCGGCCCGCTCCCCGGACGTGCAGTTCGACGGTGTCGACGGTGTCCCAGCCCAGGTCGGTGGGCAGGTTCGGGTCGACTCGCTGCAAACGGGCGACGACCCGCCGGTTGCGGCGGACCGCCTCGTCGGCGATGAGCGGCGGCGGCGGGAACTTCTCGTCCTTGCCGCCGCCCCGGGTCCCCACCGGACCGGACACAACAACCCGCACGTGACGGACGTCTGTTCGGGAGATGCTCGCGGTCCGGTCGGGCAGCAACTGGACGAAGTCGCAGCGGACGGGGGCCGACAGGTGGCAGCCGTTGATGCTGTCCGGCTGGTACCTGGCCACAGCCAGGCGCACGAACGGCCAGAACTTGTCGCCGGGATCGATGGCGACGTCGACGTACCACAGGCCCCGCTCTTCGTTGTACTGCGGCTGGTATCCGAGCACCGTCACCCGGGGTGCGCCCTTGACCGCCTCGTACGGCATGGTCACCGGGGGGGCGGCCGGCCGGGCGTCGCCCGGTCGGGTGTCGATCCCCAGCGTGCGGATCAGGTTGTCGAACTCGAGGAACATGCCGCGGCGGGGCACCTCGACGGTTCGCCAGATGGGGTCGGCGCCCCACTGGCTGACATGATTGGTCAATCCCTTGTCGAAGCCACCCGGCGCCAGCAGCACCGCCAGCAGCTCCCCCCCACCCGACGAGTACCAGGGTCGCTCCAGATAGATTCGGACACCGGCTTGGCGCCGGGACCTGAGGGCGACCGGCTGTTCCGGCTCGGTGCCCACGTCCCATCGCAGCAGCGGCAGCACCGAATGAACGATGGGTGCCGCCGGCCGCGCCGAGCTGGGCACCGACAGGGTGACCTCGGGCCCGATGACACTCTGGCCGTCGTCGAGCGGAGAGCCGGGATCCGGGGCGAGGGTGTCGGAGTCGAAGTACTCGCGGTAACGGGTGGAGGCCCGGAACCGGTAGGTGACGGTGCGGTGCTTGGTGTCGCCCCACTGGTGCACGGCCCGGTGCAGCCACACGGGGCCGAACCCCGGCACCTCGAAGCGGGCGTCGCCGGGCAGGCCGGCGGCGAGAACCGCCAGGTCTTCCTCGGGTCGGACAATGGTGGTGAACCCGATGCCGTTGAGCTGCGCCGTTTCCGGCCCGGGAAGGCTGAGGTCGTCGGTGTGTTCGGTCCAGTCCGCCTCGGCGGTGAGTTGCTCGGTGCTGGGACCGTGGACGTCGATGCCGCCGACGAGGGTGGAATTGGTGGATCCGGCGACCCGGAAGGCCCGTACCGTCGTCGGGGTGGGAGCTTCGAGTGGCCGGGGTACCGCATGAACGAGGGTGACCGCATCGAACGGCGTGAAGATCCAGAGCCAGCCATCGGCGGCCGCTTCGGCAACATCCTGGTTGTTGCGGATGATGTCTGGCAGCGACCGCCAGAACCCAAACAAGTCCAGGTCTTCGGGGCGGAGCGATGACGACAGCCTGAACCGTTGCACGTCGCCGGGCGGCAGGCCGATGTGGAGGGTATGACCTGTCAGCCTGCCCTGCAGCTCGGCTGAGGTTTCGAGCAGCATCCGGAAGGCGTTGCGCTCGGGCCAGGTGCCTCCGTAGCGGGCGGTGAAACCCTCGGTGCCGAACGGAAACAGGAGCTGGCGGTCGCGACCGGCATCCTGGAACACGAGCGAGATGCCGTGGGCCAGCGGGTCGGGCAGGTAGGGCACCCGGATCTGGTCGACGTCATGGATGATGTACTCGCCCGGAGCCGGTGGCTCTCCCGGCGTCAGCGGCAGCGACGACTTGAGGGTTGCCAGCTCGGAGTCGGCCACGAGGGCGATACCCGGTTGCGGGTCACGCACGATGGGGTCGTCGAGCCGGGGCACGTCCATGTCGAACAGGGTGCCCGCTTCCCGGACGGCGATAGCCAGCAGCTTCTTGTGGTCGGCCGGGTCGAGTGAGCCGATGGCGTCGTCGAAGGCGCCGTGCAGCTCAGACTCGGACTGGCTCGTCTTCGGCGGAACCAGATGACGCTCCGAGATCGCCCGGTAGTTGTGCCCGGGGTGTTTCGCCGCGTACACGTCGGGCGGCACCACCTCGATGTCGAGCGTGTCTGGGTCCTGGGTGACCCCGGAGCGGATGACGAGCTGAAGGAGTGACTCACCAGCGGAGTTGCGGTGGCGCGCCACCACGACAGGCGGTTGTACCGGCTCCCAGCGGAGGAACGGGCGCAACTCGGTGACCGTCAGCGCCGCCTTCGGGATTCCGGGGTCGGGGGCGCCGGGGCCGATGACGTCGACGCTGCCCGCGATCATCTCAGGGTCGAACCGGACCGGCTCGACCAGGAACGGCGTGTCGCCGTCGAGGATCATCTCTTCGAAGGCACGGCCCACGAGGCCCGCCCGGTCGACGCCAGCCAAAGTCTCGGCGCGTCCCATCCGGGTCTTCGCCGCCGATCGGCGCACCTCGAGCCGGCCCAGCACGGCGGCATCGACGGTGGCGTCGCCGGTGAGAGGCGCCGGGTCGGTGAGGTCCCACACCACCCGGGAGTCGGGCAGGTTGCGCCGTTTGATCACCGAGGCGCCGGCGACGTTGTGCAGGTCTGTCTGGAGGCCGATCGGTCCACTGCGGCCCTGCAGACGTTCGATTTCGGCGGAGATCTGGTTGATCACCGGCGGAGGACGGGACGACGAGTCCATGTCGTGAGGACGGCTGTTCCCGGCAAGGTCGACCCCCCACACCCGGAATGCGTAGCTGCGGCCGTAACGGAGGCGGGGCAGCGTGCCCGGTTCGACTCGGGAGTGGAGGACGATCGGCGTGATCGGATCCGGGTCGGTGTCGGGGTCTTCGACGATCTCTTCGCCGGCTTCATGGCGGACGCGTTTCCCTGGGCGAGGAGCCGACAGGCTCCACCCGCCCCAGCTGAACATGGCCTCGTGCACGTGCACCGGGGAGTCCTCGACGCCGGGGGTCTCCGAGGCGGTGGTGGTCTGGGCAAAGCCTTCGTCGGGGATGTCCTCGAGGATCACACCATGGTCGAGGACCTCGGCGTCGACCCTTCTGGCGTGGAGCGTGGCCCACGTGCCGACCGTTTCGTCAAGCACCTCGACACGGTATCCCTGGGTCACATCCTCGGTGTTGAGCAGCGGCTCCTTGCCGGCGAGCACGTCTTCCCCCGTCGCCTCCTGGGTGGCGATGCGGCCCTGGGTCTCGAGCGCTCGGGTGTGGCGGACGATGGTGAAACCACCGGTGCGGTGTGCAGGGGTGGCGGTGGTGGCGTCGCCCTGATTCTCGACGGTGTGCACGAGCCGGGGAATGGTCCACAGGAACCGGTCGGTCTTGAGTGCGGCCCCGTCGGCGTCCATGTCGAGCACTCCGAACAGCTTGGCGTTGCCGACGACCAGCCGGTCCTGGTACCACTCTTCGGAGCGGGGCACGGTCACCATGTCGGTCCCGACCACGGCACAAGCGGTCCGCGCAGTGAGGGATTCGCCATGTTTGGTGACGATCCTGGCGCTGATCCATTCGCTCTTGGCGAGCAGGTCGAGGTCGTGGACCCGTAGGTCGACGACCAGACCGAGCTTGCGAAGCACTCCGGGGTGGTCGCCGAGCAGCGACACCCTTTCGTGGAAGTCCGGGTCGGGCCTCGGCAACGGGTCCCGGGTGGCGCCGTCGGTCGGTCGAGGCTGCGGTGTGACCTGCGACTCGGGCCGCTCGTAGAAGCGGCGCGCCCGGTGCATCTCGAGAAAGGCGCGCTCGATTCCGCGGGTGGCGTCCAACCGCTTCTCGATCCTGGACAGCGGGATCACGTCGCCACCGGGTCCGAACTCGCCGACCTCGGAGTCGTGAAACGCGGTCAGCTGGACTTCGCTGTAGGCGCCCAGGTCGTCGAATTCGACCCGGGCGCGCACCAGCTGCACCAGCGGGTCAAGCTCGCGGTCGGGCACACCGGGCGAGATCGGGTTGAAGGCCATCGACACCGCCGAAAGCAGCTTGGCGGTGTCGTGCACCTCGGCGGCGCGGAAGCTGCGCCAATGACGCCGGCGCCAGTCGAGCTTCTGCCGGCTGCGCACCGGGGTGTCGGGCGGGAACACGAGCGACCAGGCGTCGGGTTTCAGGTCGTCGAGCACCGGCTCGGCGATGATGACCCCGGTCTGGTTGCTCAATTCGATCGCGGCGTCGAGCAGCGCTCTGGACCAGTCGACGAAGGTCTGGGAGTCAGACAGCGGCGCCTCTCCCCCGGGTGCTTCGAGTTGTGGCGATACGAAGAGCGAGACGTGGAACCCGGAATCCGGGTCTCGGCTGTACGGGAGGGCGACGACTGTGAAGCGTTCCATGTCAGGCTCCTGCAAAGGCGAGGCAATAGTCGGACCAGGGCTGTGAGGTGCCGTCGGCTTCCAGGCCCATCACGTCGACGAAGTTGGGATCGCCGTTGGAGCCGGCGAATTGGCGCTCGGCTTCGATGGTGACCGAGGCGGAGAAGAACAACACCTCCACCTTGACGGTGAGCGACGCCCGCCCCACCATCTTGCCGGTGCCGAAGTCGTACAGCAGCTCCAGATACAGCTCGATGGAGGCCGAGATGAGACCGAGCACGTCGACCTCGCCCCGCAGCCGGAAGTAGCCGGCGAGCGAACCGGCATCACCTTCGAGCCGTATGTAGATGCCGAGCATCGCCGACACCGACCCGGAGGCGACCCCGAAGTCGACGGCGAGCACCGCCCCCGCTTCGAGGCTGAGTTCCAGCACCACCAGCCCTTGCGGAGACAGCCGGATCCCGAAGAACCCGCCGCCGCCGATGAACAGCACCGCAAGCGTGAACGGCCGTTCCCGAGTACAGAAGTTGAACCCGACGGTGACCATCTCGCCCAGGAACGGCACCTGCACGTCGGCGCCGAGCGACAGGTTCGACAGGTTGAAGACTCCGATGGCGACGTTGGGCAGGTCCTGGGTGAACCCGGCGGTGAGCCCGGAGGCGGTCACGTCGAGGAACGGCGGGTCTGAGAACCCGTCGAACGGGATCAGTTCCTTGAGGACTTCGATGAAGCCGAGGATCCCCACGAAGGCGATGTCGCCGAGGACGACGTCGACCTCGGGTTTTCCGGCGGTGCCGGCACGGAAGGAGAGATGATCGAAGCGGAACTCGACCAGTTCGGCGCCGGGTAACAGGTTGAGCGAGAAGTCTTTCAGCTCGGCGAGAACCTCGACGCCCATCTCGCCTTTGCCGTTCATGCGGCCTTCGACGGCGAGGACCAGGCTGTCCTGCTGCAACTCGAGCACCGGCGGCCCCGGGTGGGGCCACGACTTCATCTTCGGCTTCCATTCGTACCGGTAGGTGAACTGAGCGGAGGACGAGCCGAGACCGTTGAGGAAGCGGAAGATGTCGTGGATCAGGTCGACCGCGTCGACGATGGTCTGCAGGATGGTCGCCAGGTTCTCCAGCTGATGACGGATGAGCGGCGGCAGCGACGGGGCGACGTTGGGGATCTGGGCGAGGGCGGTTCTGATGGCATCGAGGGGGGCAGCCAGCGCCTGCTCCATGGCGTCCTCGGTGGCGTCGACCAGGCCGGTGATGGTGGAGGTGATGTCATCGACGGCCTCGCCGACCAGGTCGCGCAGGTCCTCTGCGGCCTGGATGAGGGCGTCGGCCTCTGCGACCGTGGACTTGCCGCGAGCCTTGAGTTTGTTGGCTTCGGTGACGGCGTCTTCCACGGCCTTCTTGGCGCGTTCCAGGTCGTCGAGGAAGGCCTCGATGCGATCGAGCGTCTCGGAGACGACGGCCGGGGCATCGTCGAGGTCGAGCCCGACCAGTTCGAGGATGTCGACCAGGTCGACCAGCCCGAACAGCCTGGGAAACACTCCGGAGAGGAATTGGGTGGGGTTGAAGACGTTGCCGGCGACGTTGGCGAGGTCGTTGACGGTGCCGTTGATCCGGGACAGGCCGGCAACGGTGAGATCGGGCTGGATGAATCCGCCGGCTTTGTCGCTGCCCGACGATCGGCCTTGCCCAAAACCGAGCTCGATGGCGGTGGCGAGCTCGGCCCACACCTCGCCGGCGTTGTTGTTGCCCCCGAAGCCTTGTTTCTTGTAGGTCTCGAAGTAGTGGATGTCCACCGGCCCGGCGGCCGACAGCTGTTCGACGGCGTCGATGGTGATGGAGGCTTTGGTCATTTCCGGGGTGGAGCCGCCGACGAACGGCTCGGCGTCGAAGGTGAGGCTGGCAGCGGGGGCGATGGTGTCGCCACCCTTCTTCACCGCAGCAAAGGCCACCTTCTGCCCGTCTGCGGGGATGGTGGCGTACGGGGCATGCTTGGTGCGGATGTCGGTGGCGTCGGTGTGTTTCTCGGCCACCCAGGTGAGCGGCGTGACCAGCCGGACTGGCCGGTCCTCGTGGTCACGGGCGTGGAGGACGAACGGGAACGCCGCGCCTTCGACATGTGGAACGAACGCCGTGTCGAAATCGGTGCCGGCGGGAGGCGGGAAGAGCGTCGGGGTCACCAGCGGGGCGACGCGGACCTCGGTGAAGGGCAGGTCGAGCTCACTGAATCGCTTCACGGGCTCTTTGATCACCAGGAACATGCGCTGGTAGAGACCGGCGATCGACGGAGAGGCGTCCTTCATCTTGCGTTCGGTGAGCTTCACCAGGCTGGCACGGTGGCCGAACGGCCACAGGTAGCCGGGGTAGACCACCTTGACGTACTGGTCGCGGCCCATGGGGGCGATGTGGTCCCACGACTCGACGGACGACATCTCGGCTTCGGAGTACGGGAGGGTCGTCCAGGCGCCGTGGAGATCGAGCCACGCACCGATGGCCGAGACATAGAGGCTCCGGGCCTCGACGGGTTCGGGATTGATCCGCTGTGCGTTCTTGCCGAGCCAGGCTTCGCTCGATTGGCGGACGATCATGTGGCGGTCGGCGCCGTCGAGCGATGAGCGGAAGGGGTCGTCGGCGTGGGCGGGGTCGGTGGTCTGCCAGTCGGGGAAGGCTTCCCGATCCCGGGTCCAGATGCCACGGATGATGCGCTGGTAGCCGCTGGTCTCGTCGATGGTGACGGAGGCGTCCCGGGCGACCCGGCGGACCCCGAGCCGGGAATGCCACAGCTCGATTCGGTGCTCGGCGTCTCCGGCGCCGACTGGTTCAGTTGCGTGTGTCCAGCCGTTGAGGTTGCTGGGGCTGATGATGAGGCGGTACGGGGCCTCGATGGCGGTTTCGAACTGACGGGGCTCCCGGCTCAGGCTGGGTCGCGGGATGGGGATCAAGACGAGGTCTCCGCCGATGATCCGGTCGATGAAGCTGTCGCCGGTGGTTTCAATTCGACGGGTGGTGACGGTGCCGAGCCGGGTGTTGATGGCACGGGCGACACGGCGATCCCGCATCAGCTCGTTGAGCCCGACGACGGTGGCCGGGTCGGGGCCGCGGCGGCGTTTGGTTTCGGTGGCGAGGATGAGCCCTTCGGTGGTGGCGATGCCGACCAGGCCGGGCTGGATGCCGAGCAAGGGGCCGGTCGGGTCGAACGGCGGCAGAACGATGAAGGGCCGCGGCCGGGCGAGCGGGTGGACGGCCATGGGGAGTTGAGTGATGGCGTGAAGGATGCCGGCGGTGCTGAATGGGATCCGATATCCGGCGGGGACGGTGAAGACGATGCGGCTGCCCTTGGCCGGTCGGGCCTGTTCGGGCGGGTTGAAGGTGTTGGTACCCGGCCCGTCGATGGCGTCGTCGTCGGGGATGGAAGGGTCGACCTGTTCTTCGTAGATCGCCCGCTCGGCGATGTGCTGGAAGGTGAGGTGGACGATGAGGTGCCCACCGGTGTCGCCGGCGGTGAGCGCCGGCTCCTGCCCGGCGGTCAATTCCAGGTCGAAGACCTCGACCCGCATCGCCACCAGGTCTGCGGGTCGGATGATGTCGACGACCAGGTCAGCTGGTTCCGGTGCAGGTGGCATCGTGACCGGAATATCCGGGATTCTGCTGAGTCCATCGAGGAACCGACTGGCCTCGGTCGGTTGCAGCCGCAACCGTCTCGGTGTCGCCATGGCTTGGACCCCCTCTCCGGGCGTATGCGCCAGGTCTACACGCGATGTGTCACAAGTGGCGGACCTTTTTTCGCGAGCTTCGAGGCGTGGTGGCTCGAGCATGCCCAGCCCCACCTCAGAGTGGCCAGCAGAGGCAATGGTGCAGAATCCTGCCTTGACCGCCGAACCTCTCCGCCAAGCGCCGTGAGGCGAGGTTGTCGATCCATCAGTAGGCGGTGGTGCCCGCACGCAGTCTGAATCGCGGCGCACAGCTCGGCGGTCAACGCCGTCCCGACGCCCTTGCCACCCGCTCTGGTGGTGCTGGAGGGATCACGGACCGTTGGCAGACCGCCTCATCCTTCTCGTCGATCCTTTTCGTTTTCCTGCTACCAGAACCCTCCGACCTTCGAACGCTGGCAGGCAGTCGAGAGGGGCAGAGCTACACGTCTCCTCGGAGAGCGTCAAACGCCGAGCGCAGCGAGATCGGCGATGGCCAGGGCGACGACGACTGCCGCAATGAGGCCGTTGACCAACGCAGCGGCGAGCCCCGATCGGCTTCCGCCGCGGGCGGCTCGCACTCCGAAGATCGCCCCGGCGACAGCCGGCGAGAGGCAGAACGCCCAGAAGGAGAGGCTGGCGGTGAAGGCCTCGGCCCTCGACAGACTGGTGGTCGACCACAGGTCCATGTCGAGGATGCCACCGAGGAGGGTGACAGCCACCACCCCGACGACGAATCCAACCACAGTGAGCAAACAGGCCGTCCATGCCCACCGAGAGGGTCGCGTGGCTCGTGCGCGCCAGCCGACCGCGGCGACTGCGAGGTAGATCGCTCCGAGGACGTAGCCGGCTATGGCCATCCGCTGGCCCGAGGACAATGCCGACAGCGTGACAAGGCCGATGCCGACGGCTCCGACGCAGCAGGCAACCCACCTCCCACCCGAGTCTCTCACAGGACTTCTCGGCTGGCGGTCAGTCGGGGAGCTTGTCGACCCCGTCGGAGACGATCGCATCGAACTCGTCATCGCTGATTGCCGATCCTGTCAGGTCGGGGGCCTCCTCGGCGAGGACGAATTCGGCGAGGACGTTGCCCTTGCGGACGGTGACGCCTCGCTCCCAACGGATCAGGTCGGGATCGTCGCCAAAGCGGAGCACCGCGGCCAGGCGGGCATCCCCCACAGCGGGACCCTCGACCACGGTGAACGTCTTGAGATCGCCGTAATCCATCCACTGCTCGCCGTCGCAAGCGGAGTACGCCGCCTCCAGGCCAGTGAAGAGAACATCCATCCCGCCCGGTTCTACTACCCACAGCACCTCCGTCAGGCTGATCTCACCGGAGTCGGGGCCGGTCACCAATTCCACTCTGACCGCGCCGTGCTCGGGGATGGTGTAGTCCGAGGCCGGACAGACCTTGCCGGCGTCGAAAGCAGCGGTGCCGCGATAGGTCTCGGTGAACGCGGCAGCGTCGCCGGCGCCGAGGAGCCACTGCTCCAGAGCCTCAGTTTCCGCGGATGGGGGACTGCCGCCCCCACACGCCGCGACCACGACTCCCAAGCAGACCAAGATCCAGCTGGTGCGACCAGGCCGCACCGCAGTCTCCTTTCGCCTCGATCTGAATCATCCACTGCCCGTCCGTCTTCGGCAAGAGGCGTCGGTCCTCAAGTTCACGCATCGCCCGGGCCTTCTCACCCAGACTCGTAGGCGGCAATCGTCGGTTGAGACGTTCCGCAGCCCCTCAGCGGTCACCACGCCGCTGTCCACACCGATCTCATCGCCGCGAGGAGCACCACGAACTCGTGGCCGTGGGATGTGCACCCCGCCCAACGCTCGACCACCAGGTTCGGCGACCCGGAGGCGGTTCGCTACGTGGATGACCAAGACAGGAATGCCGACCGGCGCAGGCTCCGGACCGCGATCGAGTCCATCTCGCTCGGCCGCCGGGACCTCACCCCCCTCCTCCCCCGCATCTCCGTCCCCACCCTGATCATCACGGGCGTCGACGACGTCGGCTTCACACCCGACCAGGCGGCCGCGGCGGCCACATCCATCCTGGGTGCTGGGGTGTCGATCGTTGGTGGTGCGGGCCCGGTTGATCGTCGATTTCTGGCGCCGAACATTCGCAGCTACCGAAGACGCCCCTCCCCCACCGTCACTCGTATAGAGGCTTCGACCTGCAAGGATGGGATCCGGCTGCCAGCTTGGCGGCCAGCCTGGAGGCACTGATGGGAACCAAGGACAAGGGCGGCAAGAGCAGCAAGAAGCCGGCCGCCAAGAACCTGAAGGAAAAGCGCCA
>JAOUGY010000069.1 GCA_029865445.1 Acidimicrobiia bacterium
AGATCGCGCAGCCGAGCTCCTCGACCTTCCGGCGATACGGAGAGAGCAGGAGGAGCGGCGGCGGGATGGCCGAAATCCCATCGGTGTGGGCCTCGGGGCCTTCGTCGAACGGGCCGGGGGTGCGGTCGACTCGGGCGAGTACGCCAAGGTGGAGGTCATCGACGGCACGGTGGTCGTTCGCACCGGATCGGTCGACACCGGGCAAGGTCATCACACCGTGTGGGAACAGGTAGCGAGATCCGTCTTCGGGGACTTGCCTGTGACGTTGATATCCAAGGACACGGCCGAGGTCGCCGATGGAGTGGGGACCTACGCGTCGAGGTCGGCTCAGGTTGGCGCGTCCGCCGTCCAACGTGTGGCGGGCACAGTCCTCGACGAGGCCAAACGACGCGCGTCCCAACGACTCGAGGTGGCTGAGGAGGACATCCGATACGACTCCGGGGTGTTCACCGTCGCCGGCGTGCCCGACACAGGCGTGTCGATCTTCGATCTGGTCGGCGACGGGCTGGAAGACGAGGAGATGTTCGTCCCCGGTGCGCAGACGTTCCCGTACGGTGCCCACGGTGCTGTCGTCGAAGTCTGCATGGAGACGGGCGAGGTCAAGCTCCTCAAGCTGGTTGCCGTCGACGACTGTGGCACTGTGCTCAATCCGATGATCGTCGAGGGCCAGGTGGATGGATCCCTCGCTCAGGGGCTGGGCCAGGCGTTCTTCGAAGAGGTGCAGTACGACTCCACCGGTCAGCCGTTGACGGCGTCGATGATGGACTATCCCGTCCCGCATGCGCCCGACTTCCCGGTCGCGGTGAGCGACCGATTCGAGACGCCGGCCCCATCCAATCCGCTCGGTGCCAAGGGCACAGGCGAAGCCGGATGCATCGGAGCGCCTGCAGCCGTCCTCAACGCGGCAATCGACGCCCTGTGGCCCCACGGCGTGAGGGAACTCCAGATCCCGCTGCGCCCTGAACGGGTTTGGCGAGCCATCCAGCAGGCTCGAGCTCGTGGCTGAGGAAGCGATCGTCAGAGGGGCCGCCGTGCAGGCTGCCCCGGTCTTCCTCGACCGGGACCAGACAGTCGAGAAGGCGATCGCCCTGATCGAGGAGGCCGGCGACAACGGCGCGCAGGTGGTCGGGTTCCCCGAAGGTTTCATCCCGGCCCACCCGATCTGGTTTCACTTCTCTTCCGGAACCGACATTCCCGCCACCCGCCTTTCGGTGCAGCTGTTCAAGAACTCGATCGAAGTCCCGGGGCCTGAAATCGACGCCCTGGCGGCGGCTGCGAAGCGCGCCGGAACGTACGTGGTGATGGGCGTATGCGAAAAGCGCCCCGGAACCTTCGGGTCGATGTACAACACCCAGGTGTTCATCTCCCCGACCGACGGCTACCTGGGCAAGCACCAGAAACTCGTACCGACGGTGGGTGAGCGCCTCGTACACGCGCCTGGGGGCCCTGACACGTTCGGGGTGTTCCCGTCCCCATTCGGGCCGTTGTCGGGCCTGATGTGCGGCGAGAACTCGAATCCCCTGGCCATCTTCGCCCTGACGGCCGACAACACCCGCATCCACGTGATGGCCTGGCCCAATCACTTTCCCAAGCCGGCGTTACCCATGCCCGAGATATCGCTGACCGCAGCACGGGCCTTCGCTCAGATGTCGAAGGCGTGGGTGATCAGCGCCTCGGCCGTCGTGGATGATCGGGTCCGTGACATGGTGGCTCTCACTGATGCCGACCGGGATTACCTGGCCAGAGATGACATCGGTGGCGGATCGTGCATCGTCGCGCCGGACACCCGTGTCGTGGCGGGTCCGACTGTGGGCAATGAGGAATTGATCCTCTACGCCGACATGGATCTCGACGTGGGCGTACGGATGAAACTCCGTCACGACCTCGCCGGTCACTACAACCGTCCCGACGTGTTCCGGCTCCTGATCAATCGGCAGGCGGCGCCGCTCGTGCACGAGGTCACCGCGGGAGAGATGGCCGAGCCCGATGTCCCGGTGCTGGAAGTGGATGATCCCCACGCCCTCGATTCCGGGGACGAGCGGGAGTGAGTCCTTGCCGGAACCCCGGGACGAGGAAGGGGGCACTCGCCCGGGGCCCGGCTCGAACAGGATCGGCCATCACCGCCATTTTCCAAGGACCGAAACGGGTCTCGTCGAGGTAGCTAGACACCTCCCGAGGTGCGCCAGAGACCGCGAGGTGCGCGCTGAAGCTGTTCCACACCATCGCACGTGATCGCGACCAGGCCTCCTGTCTGTACCCCGGCCCGTTCGTCGGTGGTGATCACGTTCGGCTGCACGACCACCGTCATCCCCTCCTCGAATGTCATGTCCGGAAGCGGCGCGTTGGCGCGGCTCGACGATCCCAGGATTGGAGGGAAGTAGCCGCCGCCGTAGCCGTGCACGAGGTCGTCGTAGATCGTGTATCCGGCATCTTCGATGACTGCCGCCGCCTTGATGACCTGCTCGGGGGACGCGCCTGGTCGGAGTACTCCGCATATGGCGTCAAAGGCGGCATCTGCGACGTCGTGCAGGTCGCGGTACAGCGGCGACGGGTCGGCACCGATGGCGATGGTGCGGAGAACCTGACCGGCGTATCCCCACCATGATGCCGATATCTCACAGGTCAGCACGTCGCCGATCTCGACCACTCGATCCGTGGGCCACTGCGACGGCACGCACTGGTTCGGGGCGTCCATCGAAGTCAGGCCGAGATAGTGGATGTGATTGGTGGCACCGGTGTGGAGATATGACGATTCACAGACAGCGCCGATCTCGGCTTCGGTCATCCCTGGAGAGACCGCATCGCGTATCGCTTCGATGGCGCCGTCCGAGAGTCGGGCCGCATGCCGCATCCATTCGAGTTCCTCGTCTGACTTGATCAGGCGCTCCCGAACATAGGCGCCGTCGAGTGAGACGATCTCGAACGACGCCGCCAGGACGGCGTGCTGGCGCCAGCCGAGAGGACCGATCACACCCACCCGGCGGGCACCGCGGCGGCTGAGTTCGGCGGCAGCGGGCACGGTGGTGTCGTGCCCATCCCAGGACACCGTGGTTCCCGTGGCCATGCGGCGGGCGTTGGGGAGATGGTTGTAGAACTCGACCCACATGGCGTCGTCCAGGTCCGGGGACAAGACCAACGACGCCTCGCGGGTCACCGGCCACTCGGTGAGCCATTGGATGGCCGAGCCGGTCCTGTTCGCCCCGAACACCAAGGCGGCGTCCAGCTCGGCCTCGGTGAGCATTCGGGTGACGGCGGATCTGCGCCTGTGGAGCTCGTCGGGACTGAATCGGGGATACCGGCCGTGTGCCGCGCCATCGCTCATGGTTCCTACAATCGTTTGCATGCCAAGTCGGGCGCCGATGCTAGCCCTGAGAAACCCATGACGGCCGGAGTCGCGTGGGCGCTTCTCGCCGCTCTCGGTTTTGGATTCACGCAGACCCTCAACCGGAAGTCGAATCTCCTCGTCGGACCATATCTCGCTGCTTTCGGGCTCCTGGTGTTCGTCGAGGTGGTCTTGGGTGTTCGGCTGGCCGTGACCGGCGAGTGGTCCCGATTGGTCGAGGTGCCGGGCGTGGCGCTCGCCCTGTTCGTCGCCGGTGCCCTGATCCACTTCATGGCTGCCTGGACGTTGCTCGCCCTGAGCCAGCATCAGATCGGCGTGGCGCGTACGGGAGCGGTCACTTCGGCGGCTCCACTGGTGGCCGCGCTCAACGCGACGCTGTTTCTGGGAGAGAAGCTCACGATTTGGACTCTGGTCGGAGTGGTGGCCTCGATGGGAGGAGTCGCCCTCATCTCGCTGAGCCGGGCGGCCGGGCCGGGGAGGTGGGTCTTCCCGGGTTACGGTCTGGCGGTGGCCACCTGTTGGGGTACCTCCCCACTGCTGGTTCGGAGGGGGCTCGAGGAGATCGACGCCCCCGTGTTGGGGCTGGCCGTCGGGCTGGCCGGTTCGCTGGTTGTGCACGCTTTGCTGCTGACGGTCACAAAGGAGTGGAAACGGGAGCCGTTCGAAGCCAAGGCGATCGGGTGGATGGTGCTGGGCGGGGTCACCGGGGCGGTGGCCATCAGCGCCCAGTGGATCTCATACGGATTGACCACCATCGCCATCGCAGTGACGGTCCAGCAGTTGGCCACGCTGGTGGTGGTGGCGCTGGCGCCGGTCATGTTCGGTACCGTCGAGCGGCCCAATACCCAGCTCCTCCTGGGCACCGCCGCCATGCTCGCCGGATCCGCCCTCGTCGTCTGGGCAGGTTGAGAACCCTGGGTTGAGGACACCGCTGAGCGACGTCGTGGGCCCGCGGTTTGAGGGCGGTTGCCGGGCCGGTCCATCCGCGGGCCGGGCACTTCGCTCAGCGAAGTCTGCTACCCAGGGTTTCCGGCCTCGGCTATCGTCGCGGCATGGGTTCAACGGTGTTCTTGGGGACATGTCATCACGATTGTCCGGACAGCTGCGGGTGGGTCGCGACGGTCGAGAACGGCGTCGCCGTCAAGTTGCGAGGCAACCCCGACCACCCCTACTCGCGCGGTGAGCTGTGCCCGAAGGTGAATCGATTCATCGACCGGGTGTACAGCCCTGACCGCGTCCTCCAACCGCTCCGCCGAACCGGTCCCAAGGGCTCCGGAGAGTTCGAGCCGATCTCGTGGGATGCCGCTCTCGAAGAGACGGCAAGCAGAATCAACGACGTTCGAGCCCGATGGGGTGGAGAGGCGATCCTTCCATGGTGGGACGCCGGGACCCAAGGACTCATCCAGATGAGCTCCCTCGACCGCCGGCTCTTCGCGGCGCTCGGTGCCTCCCAACTCACCGGTTCGCTGTGCGGCAACGTGGCCGGCGTCGGGACTGCGGCGACCAATGGCATCACCCGAGGTGCCGACCCCATGAACGTGCGCCACGCCCGGCTCGTCCTCTTGTGGGGCACCAACACGCGACTCACGAACCGCCATCTGTGGCCGTTCGTGGAAGAGGCCCGCAACAACGGCGCCCAGATCGTCGTCATCGACCCCATGAGGACGGCGACCGCCGAAGCGGCCGACTGGTTCCTGCAGCCGCTGCCCGGCACCGACGTGGCGTTGATGTTGGGGATGATGCACGTCCTCATCCGTGACGGGCACGTCGATGCCGATTACGTGGCCAACCACGCCGTCGGGTATGACCGCCTTGCCGATCACGTCGCTGCATGGACTCCCGAGAAGGCGGCCGACGCGTGTGGCCTCGAGGCCTCGGACGTCGAACGCCTGGCAACGCTCTACGGCACGGCGCAGCCGGCCTTCATACGCACGCTCATCGGCGCCGAGCACCACGAGAACGGCGCCATGTTCTTCCGAACGCTTGCGTGTCTGCCCGTCCTCACCGGTTCGTGGCGTCATCGCGGTGGAGGCCTGGCCCGCAGCGTCGGGTCGTGGGCGTCGGTGAACGTCGATGGATCGGTCTTCGACCCGGTCGAAACGGTCGCTACCCGCGGCATCAACATGAACCACCTGGGCCGAGCGCTCACCGACCCCAATCTGGATCCACCCGTGAAAGCCCTGTTCGTGTGGGGCGGAAACCCGGTCGTCACGGTTCCGGCGGCCGGTCTCATCGCACGGGGCCTGCAGCGCGAGGACCTGTTCACCGTGGTCAGCGAGCAGTTCATCACCGACACGGCTGCTCATGCCGACATCGTCTTCCCGGCAACCACCCAGCTCGAACAGCAGGATCTGGTGGAGAGCTGGGGGAGCCTCTATCTCGGATGGAACGAAAAGGCGATCGAACCCGTTGGCGAGGCGGTCCCGAACACCGAGCTCTGGCGGAGACTGGCGGCTGCGCTGGATCTGGCAGATCCGCTGTTCGAGCTCACGGACGAAGAGTTGATCCGGAAGGCGCTGGTGGGTGTCGACGAGGCCGCTCTCCGGAGAGAAGGCTTCGTCCGGCTGAGCGTCCCGGAGGACCTGCGGCCCTACGCCGAGGGTGGATTCGGGACGGCGTCCGGCAAGGCGGAGCTCTACTCCGAGTCGCTCGCAGCCTCCGGCCATCCGGCGCTCCCCGAGTTCTCGGTGCCGCGGGAGAGCCCCGGCGGCGACCCGGGGTTGGTTGCGAGTTACCCGCTGGCGTTGCTGACTCCCAAGGTGCACACCCGGTTCCTCAACAGCTCGTACAGCCACCTCCCCAAGCATGGCCCCGCCGAGGGCGGGCCTTTCGTGGAGCTGGCGGCGTCGGACGCCGACATCCGCGGGATCGCCGCCGGTGATCGGGTCAGGGTTTGGAACGACCGAGGGTCGCTCACACTCGTGGCCCGCATCAGCGACCGGGTCCGGGCGGGTGTGGTCGCCGTCCCGTTCGGGTGGTGGCTTCGGGACCACGACGGAGAGGGGACCGCCAACACGCTGACCAGTGATACCCTCACGGACTGGGGCGGAGGCGTCGCCTATTCCGACACCCTCGTAGAGGTCGCCCTTTCCTGACCGCTTTCTGCTCGCCTGTTCAACCGGCGGGCGTGATCGCCTTCAGGGTGAGAGGGTCTGGGACGACCCGGGACGCGTCGTCCCCGAGCGCCCCCAGGACCGCCATCGTCAGAGCCAGGTCTTGGGCACCGGTACCGGAGGACTTGAAGAGGGTCGTGTCGGCGACCTTCCGCCCTATCCCTCCGAGCACCTGGGCGAGGTCTCGAGCGCGGGACACGTCGAACGTGTCGAGGGCGGCGATCGCGTCGCCCGACTCGGCAAAGACGAGCTCGACCGAGTCGCACACCACGTGATCGAATCGGGAGAACAATGCCGCCTCCACCTCGTGAAGCGGCGGGCGGGCCGAGCCGACCGAGTTCACGTGCATGCCCGGTTGGAGATGGCGTTCCCCGAACACCGCATTCGGCGTTTTGGTGGCGAGGGTGACCAGGTCCGCTCCGTCGACGGCATCGTCGACGCTGGTGCACTCCACGAGCCTTGCCGCCACGAGCGGCTGCATCTCGGCGATGAATGTGCGCCGGTTCTCGGGGCTCCGTGAATAGACCCTCGTCTCGTCGACCGGACGCACGGCCTCGAGCGCCGTCAGTTGGGTGCGTGCGACCGACCCGGTGCCGATGATGGCCGACCGGGAGATGCCGGTGCGGCACATCCGGTCGGCGGCGACGGCAGCCGTGGCGCCTGTGCGGGCTCCGGTGATGCTTTCGGCGTCGACCACGGCAACCATGCCCCCAGCGGCGATGTCGAACACGGTGACGACGTACCGCACTCCCTTGTCTGGGTTGAACGAGATCACCTTGTGCCCGAAGACGCCCAGGTCTTCTATCACCGCCGGGAGCACACGCATCCAACCCGATGAGTGGGGAAGATCGACGCGGGCTGCGGCGCCCGTCCTGCCGTCGGCCTCCATCGCGAAGCAGGTCTCCATGGCGTCGATCGCCATGTCCACGGTGAGCACCGACGCCACCTCGGCTCCGTCGACGATCCTCAGCATGGATTGCGCCCCGTGTAGAAGAGGGCGGGGTCGGTCGAGCCTGGTTCGAAGCCGGACGCTCTCAGCCCTGCGGTGACTCTGTTCATCTGGCCGTCGTTGAGTTTGGCCGCCGGCTGACGCAGCGGGCCACCGTTGTACCCCTGAAGCCAGGCCTGATACTTCCACAGGTATCGGTGTACGAAGTTCGACGGGCCGACGGCGGCCATCTCTCGTGCGCGGGCCTGCCGGGCCGGGTCGATCTGCCAGTACAACGCCATGGCATCCTCTCTGTCCCCGGTTCGGAGCAGGTCGAACATGCGAGGTACGACGTCGCCGTAGTACTCGTAGTTCGACGTTCCCATCCACTGCATGTCGAAGGTGTCGACCCAGAGCGGCGCCGTGTACTCCATCGGGTCCGACAGGAGGACGGGGATTCCGCGCATCCGGCTGAAGCAGTCGTATGTCACGCCTGCTTGATGGCGTCCGAGCTCGTATTTGACGGCCACCACCGTGTCCAGTCGAGCGAGTCGTTCCAACACCGCTTGGGGGTAGCCGCGGTGATCGAACCGTGCGAGGTTCGAATGGGCCACCACAAACAGGACGATTGGAAGGTCGGTGGCTTCGGCGACGTTGCGCGTGTAGTCCTCCACCTCGGCGGGTGTTTCCGGATAGAAGCTGTTCGGATGACCCAACAACAGCCCATCCACTCCTATTCGCTCGGCTGCTCTGCTCATCTGGACGATGTCCTCGATCGTGTCGAAGGCGCCTTGCAGGAGGAATCGGTGGGCGCCTCCGGCCTCGTCCACCGCGATCTCCATGAACCGCACCATCTCGGGATGTGTGGTGCCCGCCTCCGACACGAGAAGGGCGCCCCAGAAGCCGAGTTCGATGTTGCGCCGCACGTCGTGGCGGATCGCTTCTTCGTTGATGTCCCGCAGGTCGTTGGTGAAGCTGGGAATGATGACGTTGCACACACCGTGGAAGTGGGACTTCGCCCAGTCTTTGGCGTCGGGCCGGGAGGGTGGTGTCATCAGACGGTGAGGCCCAGTCGCTCCAGGTCTGCCCGCAACTCTGCTTCCTCGGCGGCGGTTTGGGCGAGCAGCGGCAACCGCACCGGGCCTTGGGGGAGGCCCATCATCGTCAGCCAGGCTTTCAGGTTGGCGATGGGGACGGGCCCGGCTCCCGTGTTCAGGAATGGTCGCATCCAGCGGTCGAACGCTTTGCGGTGTTCGGACAGTGATGCCGAAACGGACCGCGCCTCGTCGATGCGACCCGCGTCGGCCAGGGCGGTGTATTCGGCGATCGGTCGATGTTCGGGTGTCTGGAACATGGCGAGCGCCGGGGTCGACATGAGCGCCTGCACGCCATGGTCGAGGTGGTAGTCGAGCCAGTCGTCCTCCGCTGCATCGCACACCACGATGGTGTCGCCACATCCTTCGAGAACGGCGAGGAAGTGCTCGGGTGGTTTTGGGTTCTTGATCCCGCAGATGATGTCGATGTCGGCGAGCTCGATGATGACTTCGGGGCTGAGGGCGTAGCCCGAGTACGAGGTGTTGAAGAGGAACGTGGGGATCGTGGTTTCGCGGTCGAGGGCCTGGTACCACGCCCGGACCTGGTCGTCCGAGGGCTTCGGCGGGTAGTACGGGTTCATGACTATGGCGAGATCGAACCCCTTCTCCTCGGCGTGGTTGCCGAGCTCGACACAATGGCTGAAGACGTGGTGGCTGGTCTGGGCCATGATGGGGATCCGCCCGGCGACCGTGTCGGCGACGATCTCGTGGAGTCGGAAGCGTTCCGCCATCGTCATCGACCAGAACTCACCCATCACCCCGCCGCAGAATATGCCATCGACCCCGAGCCCGGACACGTAGTGCTCGACAGATGCACGCACGTTCATCTCGTCGAGGCTGCCGTCCGGCGCGAACGGTGTGGGGATGGCCACCCACAACCCTCGCACTTTTTCGAAGGCGGTCTCTTTGGCGGCGCTCAGCAATCCACACCTCGTTTTCAGGATGATCTTGCATCATATAGGATCGGCCACCGGTCGATCGAGGTGGATGTATGGAGCCGGTTCGGGTCGGATTCGTCGGGCTTGGATGGTGGGGAGCGGAACTATGTCGCGGTGCCCTCGTTCACGGTGCGATCGAGCCGGTTGCCTGCCACGCCCGCAGCGTCGAATCCCGAGAGGCTTTCTCGGAGCGCTTCGGCGCGGTTCCGGTCGAAACCATCGACGAGCTCTTCGACCGCGTGGAGGCCGTGGTCGTGGCGACCCCGCACTCGACCCACGCCGACATCGTCGACGCCGCGCTGCGCTCCGGGAAACATGTCTTCGTGGACAAGCCCTTCACGATGACCGTCGACGACGGCCGCCGGTGCATTCAAGCGGCCGAACGAGCGAACAAGGTGTTGCAGGTTGGGCATCAGCGCCGGCGTCAGACGCCCACCCGCCGAATCAGGGAGATGATCGACGGCGGCGAGCTCGGCACCCCGATCGTCGCGGAGGCCAACTACTCGAGCCCCGGCGGGGCCAAGAAGGACCCCGACAACTGGCGGCAGGATCGGGACGAGCGACCGTTGAGCGGTCTGACACCGTTTGGCGTCCATGTGATCGATGCGTTCCACTATCTCCTCGGCCCGATATCGGCGGTCACCGCGGTGCGCGGGCGGCCCTTTGGCGCCTCCGCCCTCGATGACGCCGCCGTCTTCAGCTTCGAGTTCGCCTCAGGGGCGGTGGGCACCCTGGTGACATCGACGGCGGTTCCCACCACCACGCGCTTGGGAGTGATGGGCACAGCAGGCGCGGCGTGGAACGATCGCGACGGGGAACTGCTGCTCGTTCAGGAAGCCGGGTCGACCGTCCCTCGTGTCGTCCAGACGGAGGCGATCGACGCGGTCGCGGAGCAGATGTTGGAATTCGCCACGTGTGTTCGTGGCGGCGAGAGGCCCGAGGTCGACGGCCGGGCGGGACTCATGGTCACAGCTGTCGTCGAGGCCGCCCTCCAAGCGGCCTCGACAGGAACGAAAGTCGAGGTCGCGCATGTCTGAGCACACCTTCTCCGAGGAGCGGGATGGAATGAAAGTCGACTGGCAGGTGCCGGTCGAGATGCCGGACGGTGCCGTTCTGCGGGCCGACGTGTACCGGCCGGTCACCGAAGGCCGCTACCCCGTGATCCTCTCCCACGGTGTGTACGCCAAGGGGCTGGCGTTCAACGGACCGATCTACAAGATGCAGTGGGACAAGCTCGTCGCCAAGGACCCGTCGGTACTGGAGGGCTCGACCAACAGGTACCAGGCGTGGGAGGTCACGGATCCGGAACGGTGGGTGCCGGACGGGTACGTGGTGGTTCGAGTGGATTCGCGTGGAGCAGGGTGGTCGGAAGGCTTCCTCGATCCCCGCTCCCCGCAGGAATTCGAGGACATCTGTTCGAGCATCGAATGGGCCGGCACTCGAGCGTGGAGTAGCGGCAAGGTCGGGGTCCTCGGTATCTCGTACTACGCAGTGATGGGGTGGGCGGCCGCCGCTCGAAAGGCGCCACATCTCGCCGCCCTGATCGCCTGGGAAGGTTTCAACGATCAGTACCGGGATGCGTTCTATCACGGCGGCATCCTCAGTGAGTTCACGAAGAGATGGCAACCCACCCAGATCAACCCGATCCAGTACGGGCAAGGTGAGCGGGCGCCGGAGAACCCCAATACCGGACAGTCGGTCGCCGGCCCCGAGACGCTGCCCGAGGAAGTCCTCGGCGAACGGCGCCGCGACTATTTCGGAACGATCAAGTCGCACCCGCTCTACGACGACTGGCACCAGGCGCGTGCGATCGACGTCTCCGCCGTCGAGGTTCCGTTGCTGAGTGCCGCAAACTGGGGCGGACAGGGGATTCATCCCCGCGGCAACTTCAACGGCTTCATCCAGGCTTCGTCCGAGCAGAAATGGCTCGAGGCGCACGGAGACACGCATTGGACCCACTTCTACTCCGCATATGGACGCGACCTCCAGAAGCGCTTCTTCGACCACTTCCTCAAGGGCCTCGACAACGGATTCGATCGGACTCCACGCGTCCAGCTGAACATTCGCCGGCCCGGCGAACAGTTCGAATGGCGGGGTGAGGACGAGTGGCCGCTCGCCCGAACCGAGTGGACACCCATGTACCTCGGTCCGGAACTCACACTCGGGCCGGCCGGAGACAGCGCTGCCCTCGAATACTCCGGGCTGGGAGATGGGCTTCTGTTCGTCACCGCGCCGTTCGACGTCGAGACCGAGATCACCGGGCCGATGGCCGCCAAGCTCTACATCTCGTCCTCGACCGAGGATGCCGACCTGTTCCTCATCGTTCGGCTGTTCGATCCCGAAGGCAGGGAGGTGACGTTCGAAGGGTCGACCGATCCGAACACGCCGATCGCCAACGGCTGGCTCCGCGCCTCTCACCGGGCGTTGGATCCGGAGCGGTCGCAGCCCTGGCAGCCGTTCCATCCGCACGACCGGCGTGAGCCGCTCACTCCGGGCGAGATCCATGAGCTCGTCGTCGAGATCGTGCCATCGTGCATCGCGGTGCCCCCGGGGTACCGGCTCGGGTTGTGGGTGCGCGGCAAAGACTACGAATACGGAGGCAGCCTCGATGACTACGGGCAGACCTTCTACTACGCCACTCGTGGCACGGGCGGGATGACCCACGCCGACCCCGACGACCGCCCTGAGGAGCTGTTCGGCGGCACCGTCACCGTCCATGTCGGCCCCGACCATCCGAGCCATCTGCTGCTGCCGGTGATCCCACCCAAGTGAGCCTCCGTTGTCCCCCAAGGGGACAACGTTCTTGGTTGTCCCCCGGAGCGGAGCGAGGGGGGAAGGGACCCACAAGCGAAGCGCCGTGGGTAGGGGGACCCTCAACGCGGGAAACGGGTTTCCTGTGTGTCACCTCCCGTGGGATGGCGCCGTTGCGAGTCTCCCGGTGCCGGCGGGTTTCAGGTGTTCACCTCACGCGCGAATCTCGCGTTGAGCGTTCCCCCTACCTCCCATCTCCCTTCGGTCGATGGCAGGAACCTTCCCCCACGGGGACAGCTTCTCAGAGCCGGTCGAGGAGCCAGTCGGTGGCCGGCGGGAAAGCGCGGTAGCGGAGGTTGTTCACGCCGTGGTTGCCACCTGAGACGAGGTTGTAGACAACCTCACCGGTGGCCATCCCGGCGATCCGTTCGCCGTGGGAGACCGGGATCAGGGGGTCCAACTCGCCCTGGATGACGTACAGCGGGGACGAAACGGACAGACCACGCAGGTTCAATTCGGAGGCTTTGGCCCGGGCTTCATCCATCGTCGTCGCACCCGAGTAGTGCCGGTACGCCTCGCGTGTGACGATGGGAAGGTCGTCGAAGCACTCGCCCCAGTCATAGGGTCCACAGTTGGCGATCGTCGCCTTGACCCGCGGTTCCAATGCCGCGACCCGCGCCGCGTAATACCCTCCCAGACTTGCTCCGTTCACACCGATACGGTCGACGTCCACGTCGCCCCGCGACTCCAGATAGTCGATCGTCGCGGCGGTCGCAGCCTCGTAGTCGGCCCGAATCGGGAGTCTGAGACTGACTTCGCCCTGTCCGGGACCGTCGAGGCTGAGCACGGCCGCCCCTCTCCGCAGCAGCGAATGCCGACCCGAATGCCGCGTCTCCTTGGTCGAGTCGAGCCCCGGCAAGACGATGACTACCGGTGGACGCTCCACCCCGGTGGGCTTGGAGAACAGGCCGAGGATATGGGTGTCCTCGAATGGGATCTCGACCTTCTCGACCGCAGGGCTCTCGTATGAGGATGCCCTGTCGAAGCACTCGACCATCTTGGAGAGTCCATGTTCGTGGGCGGCGACGTCTGAGACCGAGAGGAAATACGACAGGTGGTAGCACTTGGCCGCCGTGTGCAGTTCGGCCACACCCGTCGACTGGTGGCCCGCTGCCAGCGACTCCTCGGCGAGTGTCTCGTGGATCTCGGCGGTGGCCGTCCACTCCGGGCACCAGTCGTGCCAAGTGGTCATGCGAACCGTCGTGGCCTCGATGTCGCCGATCTCGATCCCGGCCGCCAGAAAGCGAGGGAGCCAGATGTCGATGACCTCTTGAATGATCGGATCGGGGTGCGGCATGGTCCTCCTGCAAAGCCGAGCGGGCCGGACGGGCCGGCCCGCTCGATCGGGTCTGTCGTGTCTAGGCGGCGACGCCGCCCAGGAGTTCCTGGGCGAAGTAGACCAAGAAGGACGCCGCCACGATCCACATCAAGATCGGAATCTCCCGGGTCTTGCCACGGAAGACCTTCACGACGACATGGGTGACGAAGCCCGCACCGATACCAACGGTGATCGAGTAGGTCAGCGGCATGAGGATCATCGTGAGCAGAGCCGGCAGTCCCTCTTCGACGTCTTCGAAGTCGATGCCCTTCAGCAGCCCTGTCATCAGGAACCCGACGAAGATCAACACGGGCGCAGTCGCCTGGGCCGGGATGATCCCTGCGATCGGGGCGATGATCATGGC
>JAOUGY010000374.1 GCA_029865445.1 Acidimicrobiia bacterium
TCCTGAAACCGGCGACGGCAGGAGCGGTCGCCATCGCCGCCGGATTCGGCCTCCAGCAGTGGTGGATCCCGGAGGGCCTTCTGTCGGTCGGTGCTCAGGGTGCGATCGTGATGGCCATATACGCCGTAGCGGTGGCGGCGATGGGGGTCGAGCCCGAGGACCGGATGATCATCTCGAAGTTCGCCGGCAAGGGGCGGGGGTTGGTGCGGAAGGTGCGTCGGTGATTCGCAAGACCCTCCCGCTCCAAGGCAGACCGCCTTTCATCGTGACGCTCCGCCGGTTCGTGTCGGTGGTGACGCTCGTCGGTCTGGCCTTCGTGCTCGCGGCAGTCGTGGCCGTGCTCGTCACTCGGGATCAGGCACCACTCGCACTGGGGATGCTGGCGGCGATACCCGCATTCATCGCGTTCACGCGCTACCCATTTGTCGCCGTGTTGGGGTGGATCACGATCGGCCAGTTCATCGTTCAGGGTGAGGGTGGGCTGGAGCGAAAGGTGTATTGGGTGATCCACCGGGCGATGCCGCTGGCGGTCGTCGTCCTCATGGTCATCGGATCGATGCTCGGTACCCGTCGCCGGCCATTGCCACGGCTCAATCTGGCCGACTACGTCATCATCGGCTACGTGGTCGCCACGCTCTTGTCGGTGCTGTATCAGTCGGCGACACCCAACGAGAGCTTCTATCACGTCTACGACCGGGTCATCGCCCCAGTGGGGCTCTACTTCGTTGTTCGTTTGGCAGGCGTGAGTCGGTCCGAACTCGGTCGGCTCCTGGCCGTGTTGTACGGAGTGGTCCTGATACAAGCAGCGATTGGTGCGTTGTCCTGGGTGGCGCCCGGCTCCCTCCCGGGAGCATGGTTGGGCCGCGAGGGGCAGCGGACGATCGGCTCGCTCGGTCACCCCAACGTGTACGGCGTTGTGATGCTCTCCTGCGGTGTCCTTCTCGCACACGCGGCCTGGAGCGACCCCGACATGCCGCGCCTCAAGCGTATGTTGGCGGCGTCTGGACTCCTTCTGTCGCTGCTCATGGCGTTCTTCACCTTTGGGAGGGCCAACTGGGTGGCAGGACTGGTGGTGGTGGCCGGGTTGTTCCTCCTCTACCCGCGGCGCGTCATACGATTCGTCGCCACGGTGATCCCCGTTCTAGCTCTCATCGTGGCGTCCGGGGTAGTCGACACTCAGATCGAGAAAGCTCAGAACCGGTTCTTGTCGGACCAGTCGGCAGAATCGGCGCTCAGCCGTCTCCCGGTCGTTTACGCCTCGCTCCTCATGTTCGAGGCCAAGCCCGTCACCGGATTCGGCTACGGCAACTTCGACATCTACGACCGTCAATTCCAGACGGCCATCGAGGGTGTCGTTTTCCCCGAGAAGGACCACGCTTCACACAACCTCTACCTCACGATCATGGCCGAGCAAGGAACCGTCGGGATCGTGCTGTATCTTCTTCCCGCCGTGATCATCTTCCTCACCGCCCGGAGGCGAAGGCGAGGGCTTCCCGCCGAGGGTCTCGTCTCCTCCAAGCTCGTGTCCGTTCTTGCCCTCTGCGCTCTCGCCCATCTCGCGGTCAACAACTTCGCGAACATGCGAATCGTCTATGGCCTCGGCTTCTGGTGGCTCACGCTTGGGCTGCTGGCGGCTGTTTCGGATCTATCCGCGCCTGTCGTCGATCGTACGGACCGGGCCATCGCGCAGGTGCCGCTCGAGGGACTGATCGCCCGCACCGCCGGCAGGTCCTGATGTCGGGCGGAGCGGCACGGTGGCGGGCGGCCGCCGCCGATTCGGCGGCCTGGCGAAAGATCGGTCGGACGACCGTCGGAGCCCGACTCTTCCGCTCGACGGCGTACGCATCGGCAGACCTCGTCCGGCGGCGAGTCACGGCCGGAATCGAGGCAGCGCGCCGCCGACAGCGGTACTCCACCGTGGAGGCATTCCTCGTCTTCATCGGCCACACCAAGAGCGGCGGTTCACTCGTCGGTGCGATGCTCGATGCCCACGCCCGCGCCCTCGTTTCAGACGAGATCGATGTCGTCCGGTACACCGAAGCCGGCTTTCGCAGAGGGCAGATTCTGGCCCTGGTCGAACGCGGTTCGATCCGTGAGTCCATGAAGGGGCGAGTCACGGCCCGGCGGCTCGAGTCGTATTCGCTGGCCGTGGACGGGCAGTACCAAGGGGCGTCGCATGCACCCCTGGTGATGGGCGACAGCCGGGCCGGGCCGACAACCAGGGCGCTGGGTGACGATCCCGGCAAGCTGGCCCGACTGCGAGCGACGTTCGAGGGGTTGCCGCTGCGGTTCATCCACGTAGTCCGGGATCCCATCGGACCCATGAGCGCCATGATGATTCGGAGCGGGCGGACGGCCGAGAACGCTATCGAGGACTACTTCGCACAGTGCGACCGGTTGATGTGGCTGGTACCGCAGCTCGGAGAATCGGTGTTCCGGGTCCACTACGAGGACCTTGTCGCCGATCCACGTGGCCTACTCACCGGGATCTGTCGGTTCGTGGGTCTCGAACCCACCGTTGACTACTTGAACGCATGCGGGACCCTGATCGATGGCGATCGGGTATCGGAGGCAGCGCAGATCTCGTGGTCCCCGGCCCAGATCGACGAGATCCGCCGACGCTCGACGGCGTACCCCTTCCTCTCACGGTACGTGGATGAGGTGGGCAGGTGATCATCGAGATGCTCGGCGCGCCCGGCGCCGGCAAGACTACGGCCCTCGAGCATGTCATCGACGCCATCGCGGCCCACGGGCGCGAGGTGCGGACGGTGGAAACGGCGGCGCGACCGCTTATGGAACGTACGCTGCTGGGACGGCTCGTCGGCCGGCTCGGGCGCTTCCGCGACCCCGCCCTGTGGCGTCTGTTCGTTCTCCGACGCCTCGCATTCGGATACCTCGAATTGGTACGACATCCGCGTCTGACCATTCTGTTGGCGAGGTCGCAGCTCGGTCGTCCATCCGGGGCCGATGTGCGAGCCCGTCGTGTCTGGCGGTGGTTCGTCCGGGCTTTGGGAACGAACTCGTTGTTGCGGCGACTGGGCACGCCCGGCGAGGTATACGTGGTTGACGAGGGGTTGTGCCACCGCACCGTGCAGCTCTTCAGCTCGAGTGTCGAAACCCCCGACGATCGGTGGATACCGGAGTATGTGCGTTCGATCCCCGCTCCGGACCTCGTCGTGTATGTGCGTGCGGGCGTGGAGGCTTGCCAGGCGAGGGTCGAGACCCGGGGGACGTGGGGCCACTGGCAGCATCGGACCTCGGATCAGATAGACACGTACGTCGCCAATGCCCACACCGCGGCCACGCTCACGGCGGAACACTCCGCCGCCTCCGGCATAAGGCTCCTGGTGTTCGAAAACGGTGACTCAGGGGCCGATTGGGCGGCCCTGGCCTCGCAGGTGGGGGACCAACTCGGATGAGGTCGCTCATGCCCTACGGAATTCCAAAGGTCGGCAGGGTGTCCGACGCAGTCAAGGCGCGCCTTGGAGGGCCGGCGGTCGCCCCAGACGTGGTGGCGGCCGTCCTGACGCGATACGGCCTGAGGCCGACCTCGAACGCCCGCAACCTGGCGCAGGGATGGCGAAGCGCCATCGTTGCGGTCGACACGAACGGG
>JAOUGY010000070.1 GCA_029865445.1 Acidimicrobiia bacterium
CGGTCGCGCGACGAACGGCAGGGGGCCAGCACATACCCGTTCGGGGCACACATGGCCGCGGTCGAGATCGACCGCGAGACCGGGTGGTGCCGGCTCCTGGCCCACGTGGCCGTCGACGACTGCGGCTCCGTCATCAACCCGATGCTGGTCAAAGGCCAGCAGCACGGCGGCATCGCCCAGGGTGCGGGCCAAGCCCTTTTCGAGCACATGCGATTCGACGAATCCGGCCAGGCGACGACGGCCAACATGTCGACCTACTCAATTCCGGCGGCACCGGATCTGCCGTCGTTCGTGACGATTTCGACGGTCACCCCCACTCCCCTCAATCCCCTCGGCGCCAAAGGCGTCGGTGAGGCGGGCACGCTCGGCTCGACTCCGGCGATCCACAGCGCCGTGATGGACGCGCTCGCGCCCTTCGGAATCACCCACATCGACATGCCGCTGACCCCGCACGCCATCTGGAGAGCACTCAATGCAGGCTGACACACCGATCATCGAACTCCGCTCGGTCTCGAAGAGCTTCGGCGACACGCATGCCAACCGCGCCGTCGATTTCGACCTGATGCCAGGCGAAATCCATGTGTTGTTGGGTGAGAACGGCGCCGGCAAGACCACACTCATGAACATCCTCTTCGGCCACCTCCAGCCCGACAGCGGGACGATCCTGGTGCAGGGCGACTCCGTGGACATCGGCTCTCCTTCGGACGCTATCGCTCGCGGGATCGGCATGGTCCACCAGCATTTCTCGCTGGTTCCTTCGTTCACCGTGGCCGAGAACGTGATGCTCGGCGTGGGGAAGGTGACCGACCTCACCATCGACTCCCGCGACATCGAGCAGGCGGTGACCGCCAGAGCCGAGGAGCTCCACATGCCGATCGACGCAGCCGTGACGGTCGTCGATCTGCCGGTCGACCTGCAGCAACGGGTGGAGATCATCAAGGCCATGTACCGCGGAGCGCGGGTTCTCATCATGGACGAACCCACATCTCTCCTCGGTCCCACCCAGATCGCGAACCTGCTCGAGATCCTCACCGATCTGCGCGGCTCCGGACACTCCATCATCCTCGTGACTCACAAACTCGCCGAGGTCATGGAGGTGGCGGATCGCGTCACGGTGCTTCGGCGCGGCGAGCGGGTGGCTTCCATGCGGCGCGGCGAGTTCGATGAACGCAGCCTCGCCCGAGCCATGACCGGTCAGGAGCGTGAGCCGCTACCCGAACGGACGAGCCTGCAAACAGCCGACGGGCCGGCGCTGCGGGTCGACCGCCTGACGGTTCCGTCGACCCACGGCCACGGCGTTGCAGTGTCGGGGTTGAGCCTCGAGGTGAAACCCGGTGAGATCCTCGGCATCGCCGGAGTCGAAGGCAATGGCCAGCGCGAGCTGGTCGACGCAATCATCGGCTTGGCCGAACCACAATCCGGAACCGTCACGGTCGGCGGAATCGACGTGACACACGCGCCACCGGCGGACCGACGCTCCGCCGGGCTCGGGGCGATTCCCGAGGACCGCCACGGGCTCGGACTGGTACTCGACATGACGCTCGCCGAGAACCTCGCCATCACCGAGCTGGCATCGGGCGGCTACAGGTCGCGCGGCGTGATCAACTGGCAACGCATCCACGCCGATGCCGAACGCCTCCTCACCGAGTACGACGTCCGCCCGCCCGATCCAAAGGCCACTGCCGGGAGTCTCTCGGGCGGGAACCAGCAGAAAGTGGTGCTGGCTCGCGAGATGGCCCGCGGTCCGAAGGTCCTCGTGGCGGACAATCCGACGTGGGGCCTCGACGTCGGCGCGATCGACTACGTCCACCGGAAACTCATCGAGATGAGGGATGCAGGGGGAGCCGTCCTGTTGCTCACTCTCGACCTCGAGGAGCTCTACAAGCTCTCCGATCGGGTGGTGGTGATCTACCGGGGCCAGCAGATGCTCGAGGCCCCGGCCTCCAAACTCGATCAGGATGCGCTGGCGATGGCGATGGCCGGCCGAACCAGCGATTGAGCCCGACTCCCCTCGTCGGCCGCCACCGATCCCGGACCACGAGTTCGGGACGCGACCGGGCTGCGCCCAAAGATGCATCCACCAGGATGGGAAGCCGTCGCGCAACCCCTGGCGGCCTCAGACTCGCTCGATGATCGAAGCCACTTCGGTGAGGGTGGTGATCTCCGGATGGTCACTGCCTTCCTCCATGTCGTGGACGTACAGGTCGCCTTCACCGACGATCCGGACGGCTTTCATCCCGACCGCCTGGGCGCCCGAGAGTTCGTCGCTTCCGCCGTCGCCGACGTAGAGACATGCCGCCGGCTCGACGTCGAGACGGGTGGCGGCGCGGAGAAACATCGCCGGTGCGGGCTTCTTGACGCCTTCACGGGCCGACAGCACGGCGACATCGACGAGTGCGGAAACCGGGAGGGTTGCCCAAAGCTCCACCAACTCCGGAGGACAGTCGCTCACGACCGCGAGACCAACCATCGAGCTGAGATCTGTCAGGACACGCGCGGCCACGGGACGGAGCGCCGCCATGTCGGCAAAATCCCGCATCCGCAACGAGTGCGCGGCGTCGAGATCGAAAGCCGGACCCGGATCACAGCGCCGACCTATCTCCGCAAGCGTGGTGAGACTGTCCCCCAGGGCTCCGGTGCTGCGTTCGACCCAGCTCGCCTTCATCTCGGCGCCGAAGCGGATGGGGTCCACGTCGAGCGCGGTCGCCACCCGGGACATCGACTCGGCTACACGTCCGGATGCCAATCCCGGTGTGAGCGTCCCGAAATAGTCGAACACGACCGCCTGGAACACGGGTCAATGCTTGGTGGGGATGACCTCGGCGCGCCGGAACCCGCCCGAGAGTCGATACGCGGCGTGCTGGAGCAATCGAACCTTGGGCGTCCGCCAGCACTGGAGAGGATGATGTCCCTCGTGGATGAGGCACAGATTGCACGAGGTGCAGTCGACCTGGCCTTCGCGTCCATCCTCGATCTGGGCCACGAGATCGGGTTCGCGGATCAGTGGCCTCGCCATCGCCACGAAGTCGGCGTCACCCGATTCGAGAACCTCAGCCATCGTCTGGGTGGTCCGCATTCCGCCCACGAGGATCACCGTCGTGTCGACTTGCGCTCGCAACGCCTGCGCCCAAGGACGGAAGTACGCCTCCGGGCGAGGCTTCGACGCGAGGCGGTGGACCAACATGTCTGTTGCTGCGCGGCGTGGACCCACCGCGACGTAGGTGTTGGCGGAGTCGGTCGGCGCCTGCATGAGACCGCACGACACCTCCACCGCATCGAGCCCAGCACCGACCAGAACTCCGGCGCGGCGAACCGACTCCTCGATCGCCAGCCCTCCGTCTACGGCATCCACCATGCCCATCTTCATCGTGACCGGGAATCCAGCGGGTACCGCTTCGCGAACGGCTCTCACCACTGCCAGCGGAAACTCGTCCCGCTTCTCGGCCGACCCGCCCCAGCCGTCGTCCCGGCGGTTCGTCACCGGCGACGTGAATTCGGTGATCAGGTAGCCGTTCGCCCCGTGGATGTGAACTCCGTCGAAACCTGCGGCCACCGCACGCCGGGCAGCGGCCGCAAAGGCGGTGATCGCCTCTTCGATCTCGGCCTCAGACGCCTCTTCCATGTCGTTGCCCGTCAACGGATTGGGGACCGGCGACGGCGCAAGCGGGTCGTTGCCGGGGACCCGGGACTGGCTTCCGGCATGAGCGAGCTGAGCGAAGATGATCCCGCTGTGCCGGTGGACGCGACCGGTCAGCTCCGACAGGCCCGGCAGCATCTCGTCGTCGTGGATGCCGGTCTGACCGCGGGCGTACCGACCTCTGGGATGGGCGTAGAGATGGCCGGTGATGATTCCCCCCACCCGATTCGCCGCGAGTTGCTCATACAGCGCCAGCAGCGGCTCCGTCATGACGCCGGAATCCGGCTCGGCCATCGACTCGGACGTGCCTGCTCTGATCATCCGGTTCCGCAATGTGGCAGAGCCGATGGACCCGGCCCGGGTGAGGATGTCGGAGCTCACCTCTCGACCCCGAAGAACAGATCCTGCAGCGCGTCGTCGGCGAGCAACTCGGCTGCCGGCATCTCGGCTTGAACGGCGCCGTTGTTCAACACATACACCCGATCGACGACAGGGAGCACTTCGAGCGGGTTCTCTTCGATGATCCACAGGATCGACGCCCCGCCGCTCCGGAACTCGACGATCTTGTCGACCAGACCCTGGACGATGGTCGGCGCCAGACCCGTCGTCGGCTCGTCCAGGACGAGCAGCCGCGGGTCGGTTCCTATGCCCGATGCGAAGGCGAGCATCTGCCGTTCTCCACCAGACAGAGTCTTCGCCGGCTGTTTCCTGCGTTCGTCGAGCTGGGGGAACATGTCGTACGCGCGCTGCAGCGCCTTCGTGGCCGCATCTCGATCGAGCATGGAAAAGGACACGGAGAGATTCTCTTCCACGGTCAGGTCGGGAAACGTGTTCCCGGTTTGGGGCACCATCGCCATGCCGATCTCGTTCCTGCGCGCGGTCGGTGCTCCGGTGATATCGACCCCGTCGAAGACCAGGCTCCCCTTCATCGCCGGCAGGAGCCCGAAGAGTGCCTTCACCATCGACGTCTTCCCCGCGCCATTGGGGCCGACGATGGCAACGAGCTCGTTCGGCTCCACCCTGATGCTGACACCGTGGAGAACGGGCAGGCGGCCGTAACCGGTCTCGAGGTCACGAATCTCGAGAGAACTCACGCCGACCGCCCCAGATAGATCTCGATGACACGTTGGTTCTCCACGATCTCCTCGGGAGTTCCGCGGGCGATCACCTCGCCGAGCGCCATCACGTTGACCTCGTCGGCGATTCCCAGGACGAATCCGATGTTGTGGTCGATGACGAGAACTGTGACGCCGCCGTCGCGCACCTTTCGGATCGATTCGGCGAGTCGTCCGATGGCGGCGGGGTCGACCCCGGATGCCGGCTCGTCGAGCAGGAGCAATCTGGGTTGGGTCATCAACTGGCGGGCAAAGTCCACGAGCTTCACGTCCCCTGGAGGCAGGTCTGAGATATCTCGTCCCTCGACTCCCACAGGTCGAGGTCCTCGAGCAACGACTGCGCCAGGCGCCTCGTCTCCTTCTCGGCCGATCGCCAGCTTCCGCGCAACGCAGAGAGCACACCTTCCTCCCCCGGACCGGTACCGGCCACCATGAGGTTCTCCCAAACCGACAGCGCAGGGAACCCGACCGGCGTCTGGAAGGTCCGCACGAGTCCACGTCGGGCAACCTGCCACGGCTCGACCCCGGTGATGTCGGCCCCGTCGAACCGAATCGTGCCCGATGTCGGGGATTCGAACCCCGTCACGACGTTGAAGAGCGAAGTCTTGCCGGCGCCGTTGGGACCGATGACGGCGACGATCGAACCCTGGTTGACCTCCATCGACACGTCCCGGACTGCGACCACGCCACCAAAGGTCTTCGTGACACCGTCGATCTCGAGCAGCGCCATCAGCCGCCTCCCCTTCCAGACGCACCGGCGAATGCGGCACGTTCCTCGACGAGGCCGTTCGGGCGGAACCGCATCACGAGAATCAGCAACAGCCCGAGCACCACGAATCGCGAAGACGCCAACAGAACCGCCAGATCCGCCGAGCCCTGCACCAACGACACCGATTCCGTGAGCACCAGGAGGACCACGGCGCCGAGAACCGGGCCCTTCTTCGATGCGATGCCCCCGATCACGAGGGCCGTCCACGTCACGAACGTGATGTCGGCCTTGAACAGGCTCGGGGTGGCACTGCGGAGATACCAGAGGTACATCGGGGCCGTGAGCCCGTAGAGCGCGCCGACCAGAACGTAGGTCTGGATCCGGTGACGGTTGGTTGCCTTTCCGAGGGACCGGGCAACCGGGTCGTTGTCACGGAAACCTCGAAGCAATCGCCCGTAGGGACTGTGGGCGAGCCGGCGCATCAGCAGGTACATCAAGCCCACGCCGACCCAGACCGTGGCGAGGAGAACGATACGGTTGGCGGTACCGCCGACCACCGTCTCGAATGGCCGGGCGAGTTCGGAGAAGCCGACGGTCCCCCTGGTCAGGGGTTTGGCGTTGACGGCAATCTGATGGACGACCTCGGCAAAGGCCAGGGTCGTTATGAGGAAGTACTCCCCTCGGACGCGGAGTGAAGGCAACCCGATGATGAGGGCGAAGATGCCGGCAGCCAGCGCAGCACCGATCATGCCCATCCAGATCGGAAGTTCCGGGGCGAATGTCACGTCGTCGAACTTCGTTTGAGTCAGGATGCTGTAGGTGTACGAACCCACTGCCACGGACCCCACGAGACCCAGGTCCCACATCCCCGCCCACCCGGCCTCGAGGTTGAGGATCATGGCGAAGATCGCGTACACACCGGCCAGGGTCAACACGCCCACGAAGAACAGCAGGATGCCGGTCACGCAGCCTCCTTCCTACCCGCTCGCACGAACAGACCCTGCGGTCGGAACACCAGCACCGCCACCAAAGCCACGAACGCCACCACGAGCCTCCACGTGCTGGGGATGACGAGCGCCGACAGGTCCATCACGAGACCGAGCAGCAATCCGGCGGCGAGTACGCCGTAGATGCTCCCCAGGCCGCCGAGCACGGCGGCGGCGAGAACCATCAGGATCTGTGTCCATCCGAGCTCGGAGTTGACGTTGCCGATCACACCCAACATGACCCCCGCCATACCGGCCAGGGCCGAAGCGACGAACCAGACAGCCCTCGAGACACGTTCGACGGGTATGCCTCGCAGCCTCGCCAGCTCCGGATTTGAGGCGGTGGCACGAATCCACGTGCCCGTTCTCGTTCGCGTGAGGAAGAGGTGCAGTGCCGCCGTCGACACTCCCGCAAGGCCGATGATGACGAGTTCACCCACCGTGATGTTGAAAGAAGCGAAGTCGAATCGGCGTCCGAACAGATTTGGGAAGAACTGCACCTTGGCTCCGAAGATCACCCTCACGAGTCCGTACAAAACGTAGGCGAGGCCGATCGAGGTGAAGAGCTGGGCGAGTGCACCCTTGCCCGCAACCGGGTCGAAGACCACCCGGGCCAGAACCACCCCCAACACCCCGACGACCAGCATGGCCACCAGCCCGGCGACGAACACGTTCATCCCGGCATCGGAGACCAGCAGAAAGCCTACGAACGCTCCCACGGTGAGCATCTGGCCGTGGGCGATGTTGATGAATCCCTCGGTCTGGCGGATCATCGAGAAACCCACCGCCGCGATGGCGAGGATGCTCCCGCTGATGAGCCCGAATATCAGATTCTGCATGTGGTGCCCTCGTCACTGCGGGTGGGGGTCGATTGTTCGACCCCCACCCGATCATGACATGGTCAGGGGCGAAGCGACTCGTCGAGGGCCACCTCGGCCACCTGGGTCCACTCACCGTCGATGATCTGCTGCTCACCGAACACCGGGCTCGCCAGGTTCCCGAACTCGTTCACGTCGAGTCCCGATGAAGCTCCGTGGTAGTCGATGTCCTCGCCGGCGGCGAGGGCGGCCACGCCGTCGGCGTAGCTGTACACCACCGTGCCGGGTCCATTCAGGATCTCGGCGACCTTCGCAGCCACGGCCTCGCCGTCGGTCGTACCGGCCGCGGTCATCGCCAGTGCCAGGATGATGTATTGGTCGTACTGGTTGGCATCGTAGAGACCGGACGACGGGGCCTCACCGGTTCGCTCTTCGTAGCGGGCGGCGTAGGACTCGTACGCAGGCGAGGCCGTGTCGTAGGCGGCGATGGCTGCTCGGGCGATTCCGTTGCTCAGATCGACACCTTCGAGACCCGAGATCTCGGGAACCACGAGGTCGGGCGACACGAACCAGTTGGCCTCGTATCCGCGCCGGGCGGCTTCCTGGAAGATGATGCCGCCGGCCTCGAACCCGGCCGCCAGATAGATGGCGTCGGGCTCGGCGGCGAAGACCTCGTCGACCTGGGTCTGATAGCTCGCCTGGCCGGGTTCGAACCTGATGTCGGCCACGATCTCGCCGCCGACCTTGTCGGTGAACACGGTCTTGAACACCTCGGCAGGGCCGGCCGCGCCTTCCGTGTTCTGAACGAGCATGGCCACCTTGGTGAACCCGTTGTCCCGAGCGAACTGGGCTGCGATGAGTCCACCGTCGGAGTCGGAGCCGGTGATCCGCCAGATGTAGTCACCACCCGCGTCATCGAGAACGTCGGTTCCACACGCCGGGCACAGGGTTGGGATCTTGCGATCCTTGATGCTCTGCAGGTTGGCGACCGCACCGTCGGACTCGGTGCCGCCTATGGCTACGACCGCGTCCACGTCGACGAGCTTGTTGAAGGCCTGCACAGCGCCTTCAGCCGTGGACAGGTTGTCGCCGATGACGAGTTCGACCTGACGGCCGAGCACGCCACCCGCGGCGTTGATCTCTTCGATCGCGATGACAGCACCGGCCTCGCTGGGCGGGTAGTAGGGGGCGTAGTCGCCGGTCACTCCGATCATGAACCCGAGCTTGATCGGGCCCTCGTCGGAGCCGCCACCTCCGCCCGCCGTGGTGGCGGTTTCACCCCCGCCGGCGGAAGTGGTGTCGGCTCCATCATCGGACCCCCCGCAGGCGGCGAGGACCATCGCCAACACGATTCCGATTGTCCACAGTTTGTGTCTCATGTCGTCTCTCCTCATTCGACGGTTCCGATCAGATCCACTTCCACCAACGTGTCTTTGACCAACAGTCCGGTCGTAGCGACCGTGGTGCGCGCTGGTGGCGTGGGGAAGTTCTCTTTCCAGACCTCGTCGAACCCGTTGAAGTCGACGAGGTCCATCATGAAGACCTGGGCCTTGAACACGTTGCCGAGTGTCGACCCGGCCGCAGCGAACGTCGTCTTGAGGTTCTCCATGATGTACCTGGTCTGTTGTTTGATCTCCGACCCGTAGAACGGGAAGGCCTTGTTGATCGACGCCTCCGCCGGAACGCCCGTCTTGAAGTCGGAGGCGAGCTGACCGGCAGCGAACACCAATCCGTCCACGACGAAGGCCTCCGAGTAGTTCGCCAAAGGGCTCGGAGCTCCGGACTTCACCACCGTGTGGGTGGTGTCGTTGGTGTGAGCGATCAGATCGATCTCGATGAGCTGTTCCGGCCCGGCGCCGAGCAACCCGCTCACGCCCACGGTCGTACGCGGGGGAGGGTTCTCCGGGAAGTACTCGCGCCACACCTCGTCGAAACCGTTGAAGTCCCACATGCTCGTGAGGAACACCTGGGCCTTGACCACGTTGGCGAGCGACGAATTGGCCGCCTCGAACGTCCGCTTGAGATTCTCCATGATGTAACGCGTCTGCAGCTTGATGTTCGACCCGTAATAGGGGAAGTTGGGGTGGGTCTTCGCCTCGGGCGGGACACCGGTCTTGAAGTCGGAGGCGATCTGACCGGCGGCGAACACCAGGTTGCCCACCCGGTACGCCTCGGTGTAGTTGGCCAGCGGCTGCGGTGCCGCCGAGGTGATGACTTCGTGCTCGACCGAGTCGACGTGACCGATCAGGTCGATCTCGATCAGCTGGGCGGGCCCGGCTCCCAGCAACATCGGGATCTCGAGGGTTGTCCTGGCAGGAGGCCGGCCCGGGAAGTACTCACGCCACACTTCGTCGAAGGCGTTGAAGTCGCCGAGCGAGGTGAGAAACACCTGAGCTTTGACGACGTTCTCGAGTGACGAACCGGCAGCCTCGAACGTCTTCTTCAGGTTGTCGAGGCAATAGCGCGTTTGTGCCTTGATGTCGGATCCATAGAAGGGAAACGCCTTGTTGATGGTGGCTTCCGGCGGCACGCCGGTCTTGAAGTCGGAGGCGAGTTGGCCCGCCGCGAACACGAGGTCGCCCGCTCGGAACGCCTCGGAGTAGTTGGCGAGGGGACGGGGGGCTGCGGATGTGATCAACTGAGCGGGCATGTTCTCTCCTCGGGTCGTCGATATTGCACGATACAGAACGAACATGAATCGCGCTCAAATTTCGGGGGGTTGATTTGATTCAAGCGCAACGACGAGCGGTCAGACCGCTCGAAGCCGATCCGGCGTCACCGGAAGTCGCCGCACCAGTCCGGGCGATGTGAGAGCGTCGTCGATGGCGGCGGCCACCGCCGCACCGACCGCGGTGATGCCGCCTTCACCGGCACCCTTGACCCCCAGCGGGTTGAGAGGACTCGGCGTGGCCTCCGACAGCACGATCTCGACGGGTGGCATCTCGGTCAGCGTCGGCATCAGATAGTCCATGAACGAGGTAGCCAGCGGCTGGCCATGGTCATCGAAGACGAACTCCTCGTACAGGGCGCCGCCGAGCCCCTGGGCCACGGCCCCCACGAGCTGTCCCTCCACCAATGTCGGATTGATGGCTTTTCCGACGTCGTAGCCGATCACGAACCGCTCTACCGCCACCGCCGAGGTCTCGGCATCCACCGCGACGACCGCCAGGTGGACCCCGTAGGGATACGTCATGTGGTCGGTCGTGAACTCCTCGGTTGCCGAAAGACCGCCGGTCACCGCACCGACTTCCGCGAAGCCGACCGACGCCCCCGGCGAGCCGACCACGAAGACCCGGCCCTCGGCGACGTCGAGATCGGCCGGACTCGCTTCCAGCATGGCCGCGGCCTCGTCGATGATCATCCGCCGCAGGGTTTGGGACGCGGCCAGCGTGGCCGAACCCGTCATCACGGTGGTCCGGGTCGCAAACGCACCCATCCCCCGATCGATTCGATCCGTCTGGCCGTGTGTGACCCTGATCGACTCGAAGTCGGCGCCGAGGGCGGATGCACACACCTGGGCCATCGCCGTCTCGATCCCCTGTCCGATCGAGGCGACACCCGTGATCACCTCCACCGTGCCGTCCTCACTCAGCTCGATACGCACCTCGTCGAACGGACCGAGGCCACTCTTCTCGACGAACAGACCGACACCCATGCCGACCAACTCGCCGCGCCCTCTCCTGCTGACCAATTCGGCAACGAGCGTTGTGTGATCGACGTGGTCGAGCACCGCGTCGAGCAACGTTGGGTAGTCACCGGAGTCGTACACCACGTGCGTCCCCAGCGCGAGGAGGTCCCGTTCGTACGGGATTTCACCCGGGGTGATGAGGTTCATCCGCCGGACCTCGATCCGGTCCAGACCGAGACGGTCGGCCACGGCGTCGATCACTCGCTCACGAACGAACGTGCCTTCGTATCGCCCCGGGGCACGATAGGTCCCCGCGGGTGTCTTGTTGGTGAGAACGATGTGACCGGTCACCCGATAGGAAGGGATCCGGTACGGGCCCGGAAGCATGGCGGCGGTGAGGTCGGGGACGGTCGCCGCATGGGTCCGGACGTAGGCGCCCTGATCGTGAAAGAACTCGTCGTCGATAGCCGTGATGACGCCATCGCGGGTCGCGGCTGCCCGAATACGGTGCACCTGGTCGCGTGAGTGGTTGGCGGCCACCAGGTGTTCCCGACGATCTTCGATCCATTTGATGGGCCGCCCCAGGCGCATTGCCGCCACGCACACGAGCACGTCCTCGGGATACAACTCGCCACGGATGCCGAAGCCGCCACCGACGTGGCCCTCGGAGAAGTGGACATGGTCGCGATCCAGACCGAGCATCCGCGCCACGGCGTCACGGTTGTAGTGGGGCACCTTGGCTGCTCCGTACACCCGAAGCGCAGCGCCGTCCCAGGTGGCGAGCGCCCCCCGAGTCTCGAGTGGGACACCCGAATGACGTCCGATCGCCAGCTCGAGTTCGACCACCACATCGGCCTCGCCGAACGCCTTCTCCACGTCGCCGTAGCCCTTCTCGATGCGGGCCGGTTCACCCGAGAGGTCCGGCTGGAACAGCGTCGGCATCGTCACATCGAGGCTCACCTCGAGGTCGTCGTAGTCCACGAAGACGAGGTCCGCGGCATCCTCGGCCAGGTACTCGGATTCCGCGAACACCACCGCCACCGGCTCTCCCACGTATCGGACGAAGTCGACCGCGAGCACCGGCTGCCGGTAGGGCGACAGTCCCTCGACCTTGGTCATCCGGAAGTCGATGGGTGGGAGATCGCCCACGTCCGCGCCGGTCCAGACCGCCGCGACACCCGGCATCTCGAGCGCTGCGTCGACGTCGACAGCGGCGATCCGACCCGAAGCGAGTTGCGACCGAACCACCCGCATGTGGAGCTGGCCGGCGAGCGTGACGTCGGCGGCGAACCGGGCCGTGCCGGTCAGGAGCGGCCGGTCTTCGATCCGCCGTGGCGAAGAACCGATCACGACCGCATGTGCTCGGCGGCCGCTTTCACGGCCTTGACGATGTTCTGATATCCCGTGCAGCGGCACAGGTTCGAAGAGAGGATCTCGATCATCTCCTCATCGCTCGGGTCTGGATTCTCGGCCAGGGCTCCCACGGCCAACATGAGGAAACCCGGGGTACAGAAGCCACACTGGAGCCCGTGGTGATCCCAGAAAGCCTGCTGCAGCGGGTGGAGTTGGCCATCCCGAGCGAGACCTTCGACCGTGGAGATCTCCACGCCTTCGCACTGCACGGCGAAGACGAGGCATGCCCGGACCGGCTGGCCATCCATCAGAACCGTGCATGCTCCACACACACCGTGTTCACACCCGAGGTGGGTACCTGTGAGCCCGCATTCCTCCCTGAGCGCGTCGGCCAGCGTCATGCGGGCTTCCACGTCGATCGAATGCGTCGTGCCGTTGACGGTCAGATCGATGGTGTGATCACCCACGCACAACCTCCTCGGCTCGTCTGATTGCCGCTCGAACTCGCTCCGGTGTCGCCGGCATCTCGAAGACCTCGACACCGAGGTGCGAGAGGGCGTCGGAGATGGCGTTGAGGACAGCAGCCGGCGCTCCGATCGTTCCGCCTTCGCCCAGACCCTTGGCGCCCGTGATCGAGGCATCGGTGATGGTTTCGAGGTGGTGGATCTCGATGGCCGGAATCTCGCTGACCGTGGGGGGCAGATAGTCCAGAAGCGACGTCGTGAGAATGTTGCCGGACTGGTCGTAGACGATCTCCTCGAACAGCGCATTGGCAATGCCCTGGGTGACGCCCCCGGCGATCTGTCCGTCGACGATCATCGGATTCACCAGCAGCCCCGCATCCTCGACGACGACGAATCGTTCAACCGTGACGTGACCCGTTTCGACGTCCACCTCCACGACGGCAACATGGCATGCGTTCGAAAAGGTTCCGGCCGGATCGTACGACGCCCGAGCGTGGAGCCCGGGTTCGGCTCCTGGCTCCAATCGGTGGCTCTGGTGGTGTGCGAGCCTGGCGATGTCACCGATGGCCGCGCCCTGGTCGGTGCCGGCTACCACAGCCTTCCCTCCGTCGAGGACGATGTCCGCGGGGCTCGCCTCGAGCATCGATCCGGCAATCGATCGGATCCGCCCCGCCATCGCTTGCGCGGCCAGCTGGGACGCCCCGCCACAGATCACCATCGAACGACTCGCAAAGGTGCCCCACCCGTAGGGCGTTCGATCGGTGTCGCCGTGAATCACTCGCACGTCCACGGGTTCAAGACCCAACTCGTCGGCCACCAGCTGGCTCAGGGTCGTCACGAGTCCCTGACCGTGAGGGCTTGCGCCGATCCTGAGCTCTACACGGCCGGACGGATCCATGGAGAGGTCGACAACCTCGTAGCCGGGCGTGATCTCCATCGACCTGGCGGCGAATGTCGGAGTTCCATACCCGGTCCGTTCCGAGAACACCGAGAAACCGATGCCGATGCAGCGCCCCTCTCTTCGGAGCACCTCCTGCCGGGCTCGGAAGCCTGTCAGGTCCACGTGGCGAGCCGCCTCGTCCATC
>JAOUGY010000375.1 GCA_029865445.1 Acidimicrobiia bacterium
TGCTTCGATCATCCAAGAAGAAACGTTCGCCCCGATCCTGTGGGTGGTCAAGGTCTCTGACCTGCAGGAGGCGATCGACGTCCAGAACGGCGTCAAGCAGGGTCTCTCGTCGGCGATCTTCACCGACTCCCTGCGCAAAGCGGAGCGGTTCTTGTCCCATGTCGGGTCGGACTGCGGAATCGCCAATGTCAACATCGGTACGTCCGGTGCCGAGATCGGTGGAGCCTTCGGGGGCGAGAAGGAAACCGGCGGCGGTCGCGAGGCCGGGTCCGATGCCTGGAAGGCGTACATGAGGCGTCAGACCACGACCATCAACTGGGGTGAGGGTCTTCCCCTCGCACAAGGCATCAGCTTCGGCTGATGCTGACCGTCACTGACGTTCTCGTCTTCGATGGGGAGTCATCGGAGCTGGTCGAAACCTCCATCACGGTTGATGGAGGGCGTATTGTCGAGGTCGGAGGGAAGGCCTCGGGCGAGACGATCGAAGGCCGGGGACGGGTGCTCACCCCGGGTCTGATCGATGCCCACTGTCACGCCTACGGAATCGGTCTCGACCTGCTCGACATCGAGGCAACCCCGCTCAGCTATGTGTCACTGAAGGCGTCGCACCGGCTGGGCGCTGCGTTGAGCCGCGGCTTCACGACGATTCGCGATGTCGCCGGCGGCGACATCGGCCTGGCCCGGGCCATCGACGACGGGTTGCTGGCCTCCCCCCGTTACTTCTACAGCGGTCGGGCGTTGACCCAGACGGGGGGACACGCCGATCCACGGCCTGCCGATCGGTCGGTCGATACCTGTTGTTCGCACACCGGTGAGATCGTCGACGGGGTGGACGCCGTACGAGCCGCGGTACGGGAGCGGTTCCGTACCGGCTCACACTGCATCAAGATCATGGCGTCGGGAGGTGTGGTGTCGCTCACCGATCCGCTCCGGATTCCCCAATACTCCGCCGATGAGATCCGCGCCGCCGTCGACGAGGCCGCGAGGCGCGGAAGCTACGTGGCGGCCCACGCCTATTCGGCGGAGTCGATTGTCCATGCCGTCGGCAACGGCGTCCGAACGGTGGAACACGGGAACCTGATCGACGAACCCGCAGCCAGGTTGATGGCCGAGCGGGGCGCCTATCTGGTGCCCACCCTCGTCACCTACTCGTCCATGGGGCGGCGTGGTGCCGAACTCGGGTTGTCCAAGGTCGGGCAGGAGAAGAACGCCGAAGTCCTGGAAGCGGGGCTGCGCTCGCTCGAGATAGCGCGTGCGGCCGGAGTCTCCATCGGGTTGGGGACCGACTTGATGGGCGACCTGGAAGTCGACCAGCTCGACGAGTTCAGGATCCGATGTGAGGCGGAGGACCCCGTCGAGGTACTCCGGTCGGCGACCTCTGTGAACGCCTCCATCCTCGGCCGCTCCGATCTCGGAAGGATCGCCCCAGGATGTCTCGCTGACATGGTCATCTTCGAACGCAACCCGTTCGAGGACCCGTCCGTGTTGTGGGATGCCCGGGCCCGGACGGTGATCCAGGCTGGCACGGTGGTCTAGCGAGACCGCCTCGCCACGGGACCAACACGGGATCTGGGACGACCTATTGGGTATGACCAGACGCTGGTTGCTGCTCGTCGGCGTTGGCGGTGGCTTTGGGTGCCGCCTTCTTGTTCGTTGCCATACGACCCGACCGGGCCTACGGGATGGTTCCCTTCGCCATCACGTTCGCTAGACCGGTCGGCGTTACTGCGGTGGTTGATCTGGTCAACGATGCGAGGTCCCTGGCGATCGAGTCCAGGCATCTCCTCGAGCTGGCGGGTCTCGGTCTGTTGTGGTTACCGGGTGTGTGGATGGGTCCGGGCTCGTCGAGGCGTCTCAGCGGTTTTCGACGGCGACCTGGCCGTTGACCGTGAGCCCACCCTGGAAGCGGAACTCGATGTCGATCCGCTCACCTTCGATGAGCTGCGTTGCGGGCTCCAGGCACATCACGTGAGTCCTACCCGGTTCCATCTCCAGCCGTCTGCCCGCTGAGATCGTGAGATCGGTGACCGGTCGCATCCGCATGACCTGATTCTCGTCGAGGGTGCTCTCGTGGATCTCGATCGACACACACCGGGGAGAGGATGCGGCGGTGAGGGTCTGGTCGTCGGCGGTCCCGTTTTCGATTGTGACGTAGAAGGCGGCCGAGTCGACACCGGGTGGCGTTGTACCCGCCCAGGCGTCGACGACAACCACGGACCCGGACGCGCCGCACGCAGCGAGGAGGCCGAGGACTATCCAGAACGGCTTCGGCATGACATTGAGTGTACGGAGCGGTTGGGCGGTCCTGGGTCGGTCCCATCCGGTCGGGACTTATGCCCACTCATGCATATGCACGTCTTCGCATATTGTGCAGGAAAGGCAGGACATGCACATGGCACAAGAGCTTCTCACCGCAACTCAGCTCCAAGACATGTTCGATGTGGATCGCTCGACCATCTACCGGATGGCGGGGGACGGGCGGCTTCCGGCCATCAAGATCGGCCGGCAGTGGCGATTCCCGGCCGGAGCGATCAGAGAACTCCTGGGTGAGTTCGAATCGCATCGTCTTGGAGAGGATGCGGATCTCCTCATCGAAATGGTGGCTGGTGCGCTCGGTGTGATGGTTGTCGTCACCGATCTCGAGGGACGACCGCTGACTCCAGTCATGAATCCGTGCCCACGTTTTGTGGCCTCTCAGGACGATCCCGAAGCCGTGGCCGCCTGCGCCCACGAGTGGCGTGAGATGGCCGAATCAAACGATCCCCGTCCCTTCTTCCAGGATGGGGCCCTCGGCTTCCTGTGCGCCCGCGCATTCGTGCGCGATCGCGGCAAACCGACGGCGATGGTGCTGGCAGGCGGCGTCGCCAAAGACGGTGACGACGCCGACGACCTCTTCGTGCTGTCGGCCGAACAGCGGCGGCGGGTTGTTTCGACCCTGCCCAAGGTCGCTTCTCTTCTGACCAAACAAAGGAGCAACACATGAAACGACTCGTAGTGCTGGGAGCAGGCACAGCAGGCACGATGGTCGTGAACAAACTCAGCGCCCGTCTCGATGCCGACGAGTGGAAGATCACGGTCGTGGATCAGGCCAAGAGCCACGTCTACCAGCCCGGCTTCCTCTTCCTGCCATTCGGCGGATACGAGCCGGAAGAGATCGTCAAGCCCAAGCAGCGGTTCATCCCCGATGGGGTCGAAGTCGTGTGGGGCGAGATCGACAAAGTCGACGCAGAAGGAAACTCGGTCGTGATGACGGACGGAACCGTCCTCGGCTACGACCAACTCGTCATCGCAACCGGTACCACTCCCCGCCCCGATGAGACCCCAGGTATGGCGGGGGACGAGTGGCGGAAGAGCGTCCACGAGTTCTACACCTACGAAGGCGCTCAGGCACTCGCCGAAGCACTGGAACGCTTCCAGGGTGGACGGTTGGTCGTTCACATCACCGAGATGCCCATCAAGTGCCCCGTGGCCCCGCTCGAGTTCACGTTCCTGGCCGATTCCTGGTTCACGGAACGGGAGATGCGCGACCAGGTGGAGATCGTGTACGTGACTCCGCTCGACGGCGCCTTCACGAAGCCAGTGGCGTCGAAGGCGCTGGGA
>JAOUGY010000071.1 GCA_029865445.1 Acidimicrobiia bacterium
TCGGCCATCAAGACAAAGCTAACCCGATGAAACGGAGTTTGGGAGGACTATCAGCCGATCCGGGTGTTACGCATTTTCGCGATCCTTTCTCCTCGACGCATTCGAACTCTAGGTTCGGCCTGCTACCGCGGGTCCTTGAGAGGAGGGTCTCGAACCCGGGAATGAGAGCGAAATCGTTCGCACGGTCGATGCGGCGACACGGGCCTGCCGTGACACTGGAGACACGGAGGTGTTTCGATGTGGAGACGGGTAGGTGGTCGCGCTGCAGTGGGAGTCATCCTGCTCGGCAACGCCCTCGTTTGGGCCTTGGACAGGATCGACGATCGACTCGCGGTGATCGTTGCCGCCGCATCCGGAGCCGCTCTCGTGGTGGCATTCAAGAGTTCGTCCGTGGCCAGAGCGATCGGATTCGTCGTAGTCGGTCTGGCGCTTCTCAGTGCGCTCGATCTGGGGTTACTCCCGGTGATCCGGCTTTGACTCCAAAGGGTCGAGAGCGAATCCGGGCGCCACGCGATGGAGCCATATCGCACCCACCGCCGCGGCGACGGTCAGACCGATGAGCAGCCCGGTGTAGTTGCCGCCGACCGCAAGGGAAGCCACGAGTACCGGCATGGTCATGCCCGCATAGGCGACCGCATAGAACGCCCCGGTCATCGCCCCCCGGTCGGCCGGCTCACAGAGGAGGTCGACGAACCGGAGGCCAGATGTCATCGACAGGCCGGAGCCCGAGCCGATCGCGATCGCGGCGGGGAACAGGAGGGGCCATGCTCCGGTCACGAATGCGAGTGTGCCCAGCAAGCACCCCAGGGCGCCGAGAGCCAACCCGGGAGGGGCCGATCGGTGGGGGCCGATCCTGCCGACCAAGGCTTGTACCGGCACGATCGATGCCATCGACAGCCCACCCATGAGTCCGGTGACGAACACGGCGATCGAAGCCATCGCCGGCTGAAGCAGCACCGGGAAGAGGCCATAGCCAAGCGAGGCAACCCCGAACACTCCGAGCGCCGCCGGCACCACGAGCGAGCGGAACGCTCGACGGCTGTGTACCGGGATTCCGAGCCGCGGTCGGATCGTACGGGTGGGGTCGGGCTTCACCGTCTCCGGTACATCGCGGAGGGTGATGAGACTCACGAGGATCAGGCCGACGTGTACGAGGTAGGGCGTCGCCAGGGGAGCCGGTCCCCACTCACCGAGAATCCCGCTGAACAGTGGGCCGAGGCCGAACCCGCCGTATACGGCGAGTCCTGTGAGGCGGGCGGCCCAGAGTGGGGCGTCCCGCGAGATCTCCTGCATCCAGGCGCTCGCGACCACGAACACCATCCCCGAGACGGCGCCCAGCAGCAGCCGGCCCGTGAAGAGGAGGGCGGTCGAATGGGCCCCTGCGAGCATGACCGCAGACGCGAGGCCGGAAAGCACCAATCCCGGGAAGAGGATCCGCTTTCGTCCGAGAACATCGGATGCGGGTCCGGAGTAGGCGAGCGCCGGCGCCAATCCCAGCGGGTATATGGCGAAGAGTGCCGTGACCGTCCACGTGCTCAGCTGCAACTCGTTCTTGTACAGGAGGAGCAGCGGTGTCGAAACGTTCGTCCCGTACGCCACGGCGAACAGCGGCACCGCCAACGCCAACCGGTTTTCACGCACGAAAGGCAGCATATTGCTGCCTTTCGTGCGTCAAAACGCACCACACGGCGGGCTACTCGAAGGCGAGAACGATGGCGTGCAGCACGAGGCCGATGAGCGCACCCACCACCGTGCCGTTGATCCTGACGAATTGGAGGTCCCGCCCCATCCATTGCTCGAGTCGCCCGGCAGTGTCCTCGGGGTCCCAGCGGGCCACGGTGGCGGGGATGAGCGTCTGCAGCTCTGCACGGGCGGCGCCGGCGAGCGGTTCGGCCATTCCGTCGATCCAGTTCGTCATCCGGGCCTGCAGCGACTGGTCCTCCTGAAGGCGGCGGCCCAGCGATTTCAGGGTCTGGGCGATGCCGGTGGTCTGCTCGCCGAGCGACGCCATGGCGCTCTCCCACCCCGACCGCACCCACGCCCGAAACTCGTCCCGCTCGGTGATGGAGGCCACCTTGTCCATCACCCGGCGCTGCAGATCCGCGTCGGTCTGGAGGCGGCGGGCTACGAGTTCGATCCGCGAGTTCACGATCGAGCGCACGGGATGCGAAGTATCCGCCGCCACCTCTGAGAAGAACCTGTGTGCGATCTCGGTCGCCTTCGTGAACACGGCGTCGTCGAGGGCTTCGGGAACCCACCACGGCGACTCGTCGGATATCCGCCGCCTCAGATAATCGGCGTTGTCCGAGAGCGCCCGGTCGATGCCCGTGAGGGCAGCGGTCACGAGCGGCTCCAGCTCGCCCCCCTCCACGGCGCGTTCGAGTGTCCTGCCGGCCAGCTCCGGGATGGGAAGACGGCGAGGAAGATCGAGCATCACGTGTTCGAGGTCGGCCCAGACACCGTCGGATGTGGTGCCCTCCGCCACCGCTCCGAGGATGGTCGCCACGTGCGCGGCGGCTGCCGCCGAGCCGGCGTCGCCGGCCAGCCAGTGTCCGAGCCGCATCGGCAACTCCGCCGCCGCCAGCCGTTCCCTGACGGTTGCGGGCTCCAGGAAGTTGTCGGTGATGAAACCGGCGAGGTTCCGGCCGAGCGCATCTTTGCTCTTGGGGATGATCGCCGTGTGAGGGATGGGAATGCCGAGCGGATGCCGAAACAGCGCCGTCACGGCGAACCAGTCGGCGAGGCCTCCGATCATGCCCGCTTCGGCCGCAGCGCGGAGGAATCCCACCCAGGTGGCATCACCCATGAGGAACGTCGACGCGAACACCACCGTTGCGAACGCCAGAACGGCGGTGGCGGCGAAGCGGGCTCTCGACAGGGGATCTCGGGTCACAGGGTGGAGGATACGGGCCGATTCAGTCGAACAAGGTCGGTCGGAACAACCTGTCGTGGGTGGTCAGGGCGAACCGGTCGGTCATGCCCGCCACGTAGTCGATTGCACGGGTCAGGTCGGTGGCGTCGTCGACTTTGTAGGACTCGGGCACCTGGTGGGGGGTGGCGGCGAAGAAGTCGACGAGATCCCGGATCACCGTGATCGCCCTGGTCTTGGGCGCTTCCATCTCGGGTCCCAGATAGACGCGACCGAACATGAAGTCGCGCACCTCGTTCATGCGCCCGAGGACATCCGGGTGGATCGTCACGTTCCCGGCAGTTGTGCTCGCCTCGATCACCGACGTCACCATTGTGCCGATCCACTCCCGTGCGCTCTGCCCGAGCGCCGACGCCGCCGGCGGGAGGTCGGAGAATGAGATGACCTGCGCCCGGATGGCATCTGCCACGTCATGGGTCAGGTACGCGATGCGGTCGGCGAACCGGCACAGCTGGCCTTCAGGGGTGGCGGGAGGCTCTTCGATCTTCCATGAATGAGCCCGCACCCCGTCGAGGACCTCCCAGCTCAGATTGACCGGTTCCAGCACGCTCAACACCCGCACGCCTTGTGCCGAGTGCAGCCATTCCCCCTCGACATACGGCGTGAGGGCATCCTCGCCGGTGTGACCGAAGGGGGAATGCCCGACGTCGTGGGCCAGGCAGATTGCCTCGGTGAGTGCCTCATTCAGGGCGAGCCCCGCCGCCATGGCCCGACCCACCTGGGCGACCTGCATCGTGTGGGTGAGCCTCGTGACGTAGTGGTCCCCTTCCGGATTGAGAAAGACCTGTGTCTTGTGCTTGAGCCGGCGGAAGGCCTTCGAGTGGATCACTCGATCCCGGTCCCGCTCGAACGCCGTCCGGAACTCGTCCGGTTCCTCCGAAACGGCCCGCCCGCGCGAGTCCAGCGACCGGGTGGCCGCGGGCGACAGCAACTCGTTCTCGATGAGTTCGCGCTGACGTCTGGTGCGGCGAATCATCTCCGTCATGGTGTCCTCGCCGCCACGAACTCCTCGAAGTCGGCCCAAGACGAGATGTCTTCTGCTCCGGGCACCGGATCGTTCCACGGTCGGACGAATCGGCACACGATCGATTCCGGACGCATGGCGACGAGCTCTTCGAGGACGTGGGGCCCATCGTCGAGGTACAGATCACAGGTGACTGTCCACTTGTGACGGGTGATGTGCACTTCCCGCGTCGGGAGGCGGTGTTCGGCGATCCAGGCGAATGTGTCGTGGGTGGCCCACCCTGGCTTGCGGGTGATGATCACCACGGCATGGGCGCGAGCCAAACGACGAAGCGCATCGACGGCGCCGTCGTAGGTGTCGAGATGTCGGAAGAGGGAGTGACCGTCGTGATCCTTGGCCCACTCCCAGAACTCGCCCATATGGCGGAAGTGGGTCAGGGCGGGGATCCCGTCCCATGCCACCATCGAATCGAACGCGACGTCCGCACCGAACTGTTCGTTGTATCGGCGGATCCAGCCGGAGTTGAAATCGGCCACCACGCCATCGAGATCGATTCCCAATCGCATCAGCCCAAGTGTGGGGCGGTCCCGGCCGGGTGGCAAAACCGGGTCACACGACCTGCACCCACTGGGCGACCTCGGGGAGCCTCCGTTCCAGGATCTTTCCGGAGATGAGGAGCGAGATCCCGTACAGCAGGAGCCCCCACAGCGGGGCGAAGACGAGCAGGATCCAGGGCGCCAGGACTTCCCCGAACCCGACCGTGAGTGCGGCCACCGAGGCGGGAGGCACCAGCAGCAGTCCGATCGCAAAGAACGACACGAGTTGGGCACCGATCGCAAGACAGCCTTGTTCTGTGGCCTGAGCGAAGACGTCGGTTCCCTCCCGCGGCAGTCGCAGCGGGGTGAGAACCGAAACGAGGTTGCCCACGGCGAGCTGGCACAGGATCGCGCAGATCCCCAGCGCTGGAACGTAGACGAGGGCGCCCCATGCCCCGGTGAGGGCGGCGATCGCGATGGACAGCACGGTCGTTTCGAGTGTGAGCGCCAAACCTGCCGCGAGATTCTTTCCCATCAGCATGCGCCTCGGCCGGGTGGGCATGACGAACAGGAAGCTGGCGGCGTTCCGCTCCCATCCGAAGAGGTTGAGGGCGATCGGCAGGCCAACGAAGAGGACGAGCACCGGTGAGATGAGCGGCAACCATCCCCGTTCCTGAAACTGGGCCAAAGTCGAGGTTCCGACCATGATCGAGGCGATCGCCAGGCCGACGAAAATGGCCGCGCCCGTCCACACGAGCCGCTGCCGGGGGTCGCGCAGGTAGAACCGCAGCTCCTTGCGGGCCATCACCAGCGCCGGACTCCAGGCCGAACGGCCTGCCAGCCCGGCGGCCCCCCGGTCGGCCCGGATGGGACCGCTCGACTGCTCCGGGGTGGTGAGCGACCACTGGAGGAGCCGGTACCAGGCGGTGGCGAGCACCCAGATCCAACCGACTGCGACCACCGTGAACAAGCCGGCTGTGGCCCAGTCGCCGGCGGCGGCGTGAACCACGATGTTCTGGGCTGCCACGGGAGGGAGGGCGAAACCCCACCCGGTGATCTGATGCGTGAGAACGGCCTGTTCGAGCCCCAGCGTGTCGATGGTGTTGCGCAGCCACGCCTGACCCGAGAAGGCACCCAGGCCGAGGGCGGTGATGATGACGATGGACATGTCGCGGCCGCGTCGGGTTCGAAGCACCGCCGAGAGGGCGGTCGTGAACAATTGGCCGGAGACGATCAGCATGGCCAGGAAGAGCAGCGACGCGAATACGGCGACCGGTGCAACGGTTCGCCACTCGTAGACGTTGGTGCCCAACGCCACCACCGGCATCACGACGCTCGGCGAGACCAATGACGCTGCGCCCAGGCCGCGGATGAGGTGCATGCCTCCCACAGGGGAGAGTGCGAACTGGGCCGGGTCCAGGTGTTCGTCGATCGGGAAGATGACCACTGGAAGGGTCACCCACACGACGAAGAACACCAGCGCACCCCACACCGAGAACTCTGCTCTTGCAGCTTCCGAGAGACCCCCGAACGCCTCGAGATGACGGATGCTGAGCGTCCACGCCCCCCATCCGAGCAGGCCCATGATCAGCGGGAGACCGATTCTCCGCTGCCAGTCCGCCTTCAGCCCGTTCCAGAGCAGGCGCGCTTTCAGCCAGACGAGCCGTCGAGCCATTCGAGACCAGTGGATTCGGTGGCGCCGCCCACGGCGGCGATGAAGGCGTCTTCGACGGTTGGGGCATCCATCTTCTCGCACAGCCCGGCAGGGGTGTCTTCGATGGCGAGGCTGCCCGCCACCATGATTCCGATGCGGGTGCACAAACGCTCCACGAGGTGCATCTCGTGGGCCGAGAACACGATGGTTGCGCCCTGCGCCGTGTAGCGCTGGAGCAGATGTTGGATAAGGCGGGCGCTGACGGCATCGACGCCTTCGAACGGCTCGTCGAGGAAGAGGACCTCGGGACGGTGGATGATGGCGGCGGCCAGAGCGACCTTCTTGCGCATTCCTCGGGAGTAGTCACCGACGAGCTTTCCGGCATCGGCCGTCAGATCCAGCAACTCGAGTAGTTCGGTGCGTCGGGCAACCGCGTCGTCGCGGGGGATGGAGTGCATGGCCGCGGCAAAGTCGAGGAGTTCGGCCCCGGTGAGTCGCTCATACAGATTGAACTCCTCCGGGAGGACTCCGATCCGGCGCTTCACCTCGATCGGCTGCTTCCAGGTGTCGAACTCGCCGATGCCGGCTCGGCCCTCTGTGGGCCGGAGGAGCCCCACGATCATCTTGATGGTGGTGGTCTTGCCGGCGCCGTTCTGGCCCAACAGACCGTAGAACTCGCCGGGTTCGATCCGGAGATCGAGGTGGTCTACCGCCGTGGCCTTGCCGAACTTCCGTACGAGCCCTGACGCCCAAACCGCGGGCGGGCTGGAGTCGTCGGCCTTGTCGGTGGGGGCGGGAAGTGGATCGATCATCGATGTCACAGTGGAGTCCATCGGCACCCTAGGGGGCATTCTGAACCTGTGGGGCCCCGCCCAACTCGGCTGCGGGCGGCGGGCGGTAGCATCGGGAGCCGTGGAGTATCAGGCTCTCTACCGGAAGTACCGGCCTCAGACGTTCGAGGACGTCATCGGGCAGTCCCATGTCACGTCGACTCTGGCGCGTGAGGTGGCCGAAGGTCACGTCGCTCACGCCTACCTCTTCGCCGGGCCGCGGGGAACAGGAAAGACCACCACCGCCCGCATCCTCGCCAAGGCTTTGAACTGTGAGAATCGGGCGGCCGATGGGTCGCCTGACAACATCTGTCCGAGTTGCGTGGCCATCACGGAAGGCCATTCGCTCGACGTGATGGAGATGGACGCAGCGAGTCACAACTCCGTTGACGACATCCGCGAGATGCGCATCAGCGTGACCACCGTTGCCTCGGCGAGCGGCGCCCGCAGGGTGTTCATCCTCGACGAGGCGCACATGCTGTCGAAGGCCGCCGGCAATGCTCTCCTCAAGACGCTCGAGGAGCCACCGGACGGCGTGCACTTCGTGCTCGCGACCACAGAGCCGTACAAGCTTCTCGACACGATTCGCTCCCGCTCCCAGAGATTCGACTTCCACACGATTTCGATCGAGTCGCTTGCCGCCCATCTCGGCCGCATCTCCGACCTCGAAGGCTATCGATCGGATGCGGTGGCTCTCACCGCCGTGGCGAGGCACGCCCTCGGCAGCGCCAGGGATGCGCTGTCGCTGTTGGAGCAGGTGGCGGCCCTGGGCAATGGTGTGGTGGATCCAACGGGCGTGAACCGGGCTCTGGGTCTCGCCGATGGCGATGCATTCGCCACTCTCGTCGATGCCATCGACGCCCAGGACGCCAAGTCGGCGTTGGAGTTGGTGGCCAGGCTCGCGTCGGAAGGCGCGGATCTGCGTCGTTTCGTGTCCGAGGCAGTCGGCTTCTTCCGAGGTGTGTTCCTCGCCCACTACGCGCCGAATCTGGCCGAAATCGCCGATGAACCCGCCGAAGTGCTGCACGCCTGGAACCAGGCCTCCGAGCGTCTGCCGGCCTCGGATGTACTGAGGGCGGTCGACATCATGGGCGAGTCGCTCATCAAGCTACGCGAGGGTCGCGAGGAGCGGCTCATGCTCGAGTTGGCGATGATCAAGCTGACCCGTCCCGAAACGTCGTCCGATCCGGCGGCGCTCCAGGCCCGGCTCGATCGGCTGGAACGCCGGGTCTCTGCCAACCCGCCGGAATCGCGAGACCCGGGTCCGGAGGTGCGGTCGGCGCCGGAGCCGGTGGTGACGACTCCCGCCGAGCGATCACCTGTCGACCCTCCCTTCGATCCGCCTCCCGCTTTCGTCGACGAGTCTCCGGAGCGGCCGATGGAACTGGTCGAGGCTGCGGCCCCGCTGGACGCGGGTGAGCCGGAGGCGCGGAGTCGTGTCGAGCCTACCTTTGCCCAATTCGAGGCGGCATGGCCGGCGTTGTTCGCGGGGCTACGCGATCTGTTGGGCGCCCGCCGCTGGGCGCTGTTCCGGGAGACGGAGCCGGCGGCGGTGGAGGGGTCAACCCTCGTGATCGGTGTCAAACACGATTTCCATCTCCGCGCCCTCGTTGCCGACGACTCCACTGCGAAAATCGTGGCAACTCGGGCCGGCGACCTGCTCGGAGGCGACGTCGCGGTGGCCTTTCGGGCAACCGACGGAGAGGCCGCACCCGTTGCCGCCGAACCCGAGGTGCCTTGCGGGCCGTGAGCGCCGACGATCTGTCGGAAGCCCCGCCGGATGTCACCGACCCGTTGAAGCTCGTCACCGATCAACTCGGCGGACTCGTAGTGGACGAGTTCGAGGTCGAGGACGAGGATTGACCGTCCGTCTCCCCGTGTACCAATGGGGAGAGGGAGATCGCTCTGCGCTCCCGGTCCATGGTCTGACCTCGAGTGGGCGAGTGTGGTGGCGGGTAGCGTCTGAACTCGCCGATCGGGGCTGGCGCGTCGTAGCCCCGGATCTGAGGGGTCACGGATTGGCTCCGCCGGCATCCCGGTTCGCCATCGAGGACTACGCCGGAGATCTCACCCGTGTCGGAGACGGCTGGGACGTAGTGGTGGGCCACTCATTGGGGGGTGCGGCGGTGGTGGTTGCGTCGACGGCCCCAGGATGGGCAGGCAGGGCGGTGCTCGTCGATCCGGCGGTGACGGTTGCAGATCAGCAGCGGGACTCTCTGGCGGCAGCGTTGTTGCTGGAGCTGTGTGAGAGCGCCTCGGACATCGCGGTCGCCAATCCGGTCTGGCACCCCCTCGATGTGTGGTGGAAGCGATGGTCGGCGGCGCAGGTTGCGCCTCATGTGGTCGAAGCCACGCTCGATGACAACGGCCCGTGGGATGTGAGCCCCTCGCTCGCCGCCGCCACGGTTCCCACCCTGGTGCTCGCGGCCGACCCGGAGCGCGGGGGCATGGTCGATGCTTCTGCGCTTTCCGAGATCGTGGCCGACGACCCGCGCGTCGTGATCAGATCGGTGACCGGTGCCGGTCACTCCTTGTTCCGCGATCGATCCGACGTGGTCGTGAGCGTCATCGTCGAGCGTTAGCCGGCTGCCCGGTCACCAGGACAGCCTCCGTACCCAACTACGCTGGAGTCACACTCGACCCGGAGACCTCCATGAACCGCGGACCCGACATGCGCCAGCTCATGCGTCAGGCGCAGAAGATGCAAGAGCAGATGATGGCCGCGCAGCAGGAACTGGCGACGCGCCAGTTCGAGGGTACGTCCGGCGGCGGAATGGTAAAGGCGGTCGTGTCCGGCGGCCAGGAGCTGCTCTCCGTCGAGATCTCCCCAGAGGTGATCGACCCATCCGACCCCGAGATGCTGGGTGACCTCGTGGTGGCGGCGGTCAATGCCGCAATGCGCCAAGTGCAAGAGGCGGCCGGTGACAGCATGGGGGGTATGGATCTCGGTGGCCTCGGGGGCCTTCTCGGCTGATGTTCGAGGGTCCGCTCCAGCGGCTGATCGATGAGCTCGCCCGGCTGCCCGGTGTGGGACGCAAGTCCGCCCAGCGGATAGCGTTCCATCTGTTGAGTATCGACGACACGGATGCCCGGAGGCTGGGCCAGGCAGTGCTCGACCTGCGCGACCAGGTCCGTCACTGCACACGATGTTTCAACGTCACTTCGTCCGATGAGTGTGCGATCTGTCGGGACGCCAGACGCGACCCCTCCGTGGTGTGTGTCGTCGAGCGGCCTCAGGACATCGTGGTGGTCGAGAGAACCCAGGAGTTTCGCGGCCGGTACCACGTGCTCGGAGGGTCACTGTCGCCGATCAACGGGATCGGGCCCAGCCAGCTGCGGATCCCGGAACTCCGGAACCGGATCGGAGCAGAGTCGATCGCCGAGCTCATCATCGCCACCAACCCAACGGTGGAAGGTGATGCCACCGCCATGTATCTCGCACGCGAGTTCAAACCCACCGGAGTGAAAGTGACCCGGCTGGCGTCCGGGCTGCCGGTCGGTGGTGACCTCGACTACGCGGATGAGCTCACCCTCGGTCGTGCGCTGGCAGGACGGATGGAGATCTGAATCGGCAGATGCGTGTGCTGCTGGTGGAGCCCTACTACGGCGGCTCGCACCGGGCCTGGGCCGACGGCTATCGGAAGTCCTCGGAGTTCGACGTCACAATTCTCGACTTGCCGGCTCGGTGGTGGAAGTGGCGGATGCGGGGTGGGGCGGTGACCCTCGCCGAGCAGGCGGCCGAGCTGGCTTCCACCGGCTATCGCCCCGACGTGGTGCTGGTGTCGTCGATGATCGACCTCGGGTTGTTGGCCACACTGCTGGATCGCGTGTGGGGCCGGGTCCCCTTCGTGATGTACATGCACGAGAGCCAGCTCACGTATCCGGACTCGCCGCTCATGGCACCCGACGCCTCCTACGGGTTCACGAACTGGACGTCGACTCTGGTGGCGGATGCGGTGGTCTTCAACTCCGAGTACCACCGGCGCGTGTTCTTCGAGGAGGTCAGGCGCCTGCTGCGAGGGTTTCCCGACCACCGCCACGAGCACCTCGTCGACGGGGTAGCCGCCAAGTCGACGGTGCTCCCCGTCGGTATCGACCTCGAATGGGTCGGACCACCGGTTCGGGACGGCGGCGACCCGATCATCGTGTGGAATCACCGGTGGGAACACGACAAGGATCCGATGCGATTCTTCGCAGGAGTGCGCCGGTTGCACGGATCCGGGCTTCGATTTCGGCTCGCCCTGTGCGGCGCGTCGTTCCGGCGTCAGCCCACAGAGTTTCTCGAAGCGGCCCGAGACTTCGGCGACATCATCGTCCACTATGGCGAAGCCACCCGGAAGGACTATCGACGGATCCTGGCCAGGTCCGACATCGTGGTGTCCACGGCACGCCAAGAGTTCTTCGGTATGGCGGTTCTGGAAGCCATCGCCGCCGGCGCCTTTCCCGTGCTGCCCGATCGGCTCTCGTATCCGGCGGTGATCCCAGACCGGTTTCACGACGCCGTGCTCTATCCGGATGGTGGGTTTGTGGACGCCCTGGCGCGGGCGATCGAGAACCCCGACCGCCTATCGCTCGTCCCGGGGTTGTCGGAGGCGGCGCGGATCTACGATTGGACTCGGGTGGCTCCTCGTTACGACGCGCTGGTGGCGGAGATCGCCGCCGGACCCGGCGCGTAGAGTCCTCGCGTCATGATGGTACGGCCGTGAAGAGAGTGGTCTGGGACTGGAACGGGACCTTGTTCGACGACCTGCACATAGTTGTGGAGGCGGTGAACCGGGGCATAGCGCCCTACGGGGTTGGTCCTATCGACCTCGACCTGTACCGAGCTCACTACACGCGACCGGTGAGGCTGTTCTACGACCGGTTGTTCGGCCGCCCGGTGACGACTGAGGAGTGGTCGGCGCTCGATGCCCGGTTCCACGACGGGTATCGGGAGCTGCTCGATCACGCCGCCCCTCACGCGGATGCCGTAGACGCTCTCGAGAAGGTCGCTACCGAAGGCCTGCCTCAGTCGCTGCTCTCGATGTTTCCCCATCGCGAGTTGATCCCGCTTGTGGAGCGAATGGGTTTGGCAGCCTTCTTCGACAGGATCGATGGCCTCGAAGGCCCGCCGGGCGAGAGCAAGGCGCTCTATCTGGAGGCTCACCTCGCTGTCTTGATCGGCGATACGGATCCGGCCGAGGTGGTGGTGATCGGGGACACCCCGGACGACGCGGTCGCCGCCAACCACGTCGGAGCGCGGTGTGTGCTGTTCGACAGCGGCGCCCATCATCGGACGCACCTCGAGGCCACCGGAGTACCCGTTGTCGAGTCCCTCGTGGACGCCGTCAGCTGGAGATGGTGATCGTCTCCAGGTAGACGCTCTCCTGGGGGACGCTGCGCTCTCGACCCGCGTCGTCGAAGTCCACCGGAACGGCCTCGAGAGCATCCAGGGTGGCCTCGGAACCGACGACCGTTCCCAGGATCGAGAAAGTCGGAGGCAGGTGGGAAGCGTCGCCGGTGACGATGAAGAACTGGCTTCCCGTGGTTCCCGATCCCGCGTTTGCCATCGCCACGACTCCGCGCTCGTACGCGAAACCATCTTCCGGGTACTCGTCGGGGACCGCGTATCCGGGCCCTCCGGTGCCCACGGCGGTCGGGTCGCCGCATTGGGTCATGAATCCGGGCACGATTCTGTGACACGCCGTGCCGTCGAAATAGCCTTCGGATGCGAGGAAGAGGAACGAGTTCACGGTTTCGGGATAGGCGTCCGCGTCGAGGGCCACCTCGATCGGTCCACACGATGTCTCGATGGTCACCGACACGGTGCCGGAGGCGGCCTGGTCGGAGGGTGCGTCGAACGTCATGGCCGTGGCAGGTGGGGGCGGCTCGGCGCCACAGGCGGTGGGCTGGCTCCTGAACCCGGAATAGGCATCGGACAGGGCAGCGTCGCTGGTTTCGGTGGTGGTGGCGGCCGTGGTTGACGTGATCGTGGAGTCGGTGGCTTGAGTCGTCACCGGAGCGTCGTCGCTTCCCTGGACCAACCCCCAGACGACGACGGCGACGGCGACCGCTCCCAGCGTCCAGCCGGCGATCACTCGGTTCCGGCGTTTCCGGTATGCCTCCACTTGTGCGGCGACCTTGGCCGCGCGATTTGCCTTTTGGCGGTCACGTTTGGGCGTGCTCATATACGCCGAGATTCTAGGAAAAAGTCGCCGGTCTCCTGTCACCAGGGTCCCGGTACTCGGTACTCCCGAGCGAAGCTCGGGCCTACCCTCCTCTCATGAAACACTGGTTGATGAAATCGGAGCCCGATGCCTTCTCTATCGACGACCTGGAACGTGTGGGCATCGAACCATGGGACGGAATCCGCAACTATCAGGCTCGCAACTACATGCGGGACACGATGAGCATCGGCGACAGAGTGTTGTTCTACCACTCCAATGCCAAACCCCCTGGGGTCGTCGGACTGGCCGAGGTGGCGTCCGAGCCGTATCCCGACCCAACCCAGTTCGATCCCGGCGCCAAGTACTACGACCCCAAGTCGGATCCTGCAGATCCCCGATGGATCCTCGTGGACGTGAAGTTCGTCGCCAAGCTCCCGCGCCTCGTCTCACTCGACGAGCTGAGGCACCATCCCGAAGTCTCCGACATGGTGCTCCTGAGTCGGTCGAGGCTGTCCGTCCAACCCGTGGACGAGAAACACTTCGACTTCATCGTCGAACTCGCCCGCGCGTGACCGCCCGAGCAGTTGTCCCCGTGGGGGAAGGTACCTGGGAGGTAGGCAACCGAGGCGGTGGCACCCAGGAAACCCGTCTCCCACGTTGAGAAGCCCCCAAGAGATAATGGGGTT